>CAYXDR010000352.1:0-1902 GCA_964463515.1 uncultured Desulfobacteraceae bacterium
CTGCATGTAGAGGCCAACCTGAGCGGCGCCGGCCGCGAGCGCGATCAGCGCGAGGGCGTGGAAATCGTTCCGGACCATGTGGCCAGGGCGCGCGACGCGGTGATCCGCGAGTGCCGTGCCGGCCTGGAAGAGGCCAAGGAACTTGTACTGAAAGAACTTTTGCCAGCATCCGGAGCCGGAAAGATAGGGTGGGGAGGGTCGATGACCTTCGTTGCCAGCGGGCTTTATCACGAACTCAGGGATAGGGCTGACCTGGAGGTTTTTGATCCCTTTCCGAGAGACAAGCCCATGGAAGAACAGCTCGAAATCCGGCGAAAATCCCTGCTTACCGATCTTTATATCACCGGCAGCAATGCGGTTACTGAAGCCGGGCAGCTGGTGAACCTGGACATGACGGGTAACCGTGTCGCCGCCCTTGCTTTCGGCCCGAAAAAGGTGATCGTCCTGGTGGGAAGAAACAAGATTTGCACCGACCTCGACGAAGCTATGAAAAGGGTTAAGGATTATGCTGCACCGACTAATGCAATGAGGCTGAAGAAGAAGGTGCCCTGCGCCAGGACCGCCTACTGCGAGGAGTGCAGTAGTGCAGAGCGCATTTGCAACACCTGGAATATAACTGAAAAAAGTTATCCCAAGGACCGGATCGCCGTGGTTTTGATCGACGCCGAGGCAGGTCTCTAGCGGAATGAATCAGATATGAAAGTAGTTAAAATAGGCGGCGGATGCCTCAAGGGACGAAAAAAGATCGCCCGGATACTGGAGCTTATAACCGAACGGGGGCAGGGAAACGTGTTCGTAGTTTCCGCCCTCAACGGAATTACGGATCTTCTTGTCTCCGGAATGGGCGATGCTCTCCAGGACGAGGAAAATATCCCCCGTATCATGAGCCGGCTTAAAAACCGTCATGTATTGACCGCCAGGCACCTGATCTCTTCCTCGGTACACATGCGGAAGTTCACGACCGATCTCAACAAGTCGCTGAGCCAGCTGGAAAGATTGTATTACGGGCTTAATTTCACGAGAGAAATCACCCCTCGCCTTAGGGATATAATCGGAAGTTTCGGTGAACGGTTATGCGTTAAACTCCTGGTGGCTGCGCTCAGGGACAGGGGGCTACAGGCCACCTATCTCATGCCCCACGCAATAGGACTCGTGACCGACGGAAGGTTCGGGGATGCCACGGCTGACATGAAAAAAACCGGCGAAAACCTCAAAAGGAATATCCTTCCCATTTTGAATGAAGGAATGTGTGTTCTGGTCCCGGGGTTTTTCGGTGTAAGCGAGTCCGGCGACATAACTACATTCGGCAGGGGAGGCAGCGATTATTCGGCCGCCGTTGTCGCGGTGGCCCTGGAGGCGGAAACTCTCGAGATCTGGAAGGACACGGAGGGCTACCTGAGTGCTGATCCGAGATTCGTGCAGGACGCCAGGCTTATCTCGGTCCTTAGCTACGATGAAGCAGCGGAGCTTTCCTATTTCGGTGCAAAAATACTTCATCCACGCACCGTGGAGCCCATAAGAAAAACAGACCTGAACATAGCGATCAAGAACACTTTGGATCCGGATGCCCCTGGAAGTCTCATAAGCCCCCGTAGCGGCAAGGCGGACACCGTGGTTAAAAGTGTCGCATGCGAAACCGACATCGCGGTGTTGAAGGTGCACGGCTCGGCAGTGGGCGCCAGGCCCGGAATCCTGGGCAACGTGGCGAACCGGCTCTCACAGCGGGGTATAAACATCAAGTCTGCGGTGACCAGCCAGACCTGCATAAGCCTCCTGCTTTCCCTGGATGATCTCGAGCCCGGCTACAAGGCCCTCAGGGGGCTCAAGCCGAAGCCTTACCGCCGCCTTGAACGCATAAAGGACGTGGCCATGGTAAGTATCGTAGGTGAAGGTCTGGGCCAC
>CAYXDR010000352.1:1912-3823 GCA_964463515.1 uncultured Desulfobacteraceae bacterium
TTTTGACCGGACGTTTTCATCAATTTCGATCTGGATTTCGCCGTCGCTGAAGGTCTGGGCCACCACAGGGGAATCGCGGCCCGGTGTTTCACCGCGGTGGCCGAATGCGGGGTGAACGTGGAGATGATTTCCTTCGGGCCGTCACCCGTGGCCCTTTATTTCCTGGTTAAAAGCCATGAACTGAAAAAAGCGGTCGCCGCGATTCATGAGACGATATTTTCAGTGTAGAGACTTTTTATACATCTCCCCTGCATGATAGGAGCTCCGCACAAAGGGGCCGCTTGCCACAGACTTGAAGCCCATTTCGAGGGCGAAGTCTTTCCACTTCTGAAATTCCCCGGGCGGAAGGAACCTGGCTACCGGTACGTGCAGGGGGCTTGGTTGAAGGTATTGGCCGAGGGTGAGCAGGCTGCACCCTGTATCGAGGAGGTCTCCAAGGCTTTCCTGCACTTCTTTCTTCGTTTCCCCGAGACCGAGCATCATTCCTGATTTTACCGGAATCCGCGGTTTTCGGCTGCCGGCGGCTGAAAGCACCTTGAGCGATCTTCGGTAATCGGCGCCGGGTCGAACAGATGCATAGAGGCGGGGCACGGTCTCGATGTTGTGGTTGAGGACATTTGGTTGGGCTGAAAGGACTACATTCAAGGCGTCGTTGTTTCCCTTGAAATCAGGGATCAGCACTTCGATGCCGACTCCGGGAATCCTTCTGCGCAAAGCGCGGATGGTATCCGCGAATACCGATGCTCCGCCGTCCGGTAAATCGTCGCGGGTGACCGATGTCACGACCACATATCGGAGGCCTAATGATGAGGCCGCTTCCGCCACCCTGGCAGGTTCACCGCTATCCGGGGGGCCGGGTATGCCGTGAACAACGGCGCAGAAACGGCAGTTCCTTGTGCATCGGTCCCCGAGAATCAAAAAGGTCGCAGTGCCGCTCTGGAAGCATTCGAACATGTTCGGGCACCTGGCTTCCTGGCATACCGTGTGGAGCCGGGATTCGGCGAGAAGCCTCCTGATTTTCTCGTATTCAGGGCCGCTGGGAAGTGCCTTTCTCAACCATTGCGGTTTTCGGGTCCTGATCCCTGGTCGTGGATTCATACGGTAAAACCTCCGGTCACCATTGCTGCCAGGCCTCCTTAAATTCTTCGAGCTTTTCCCTGCTCATCGGTTCCAGCTTCGTTTGAAAAAGTTTCGCGACATTTTCCTTCATTATCCCAAGAGCATCTCTTGAGCGTATTTCGGTCGCAAGTTCGGCTTCAAGGGAGGTCATCTTCACCCCGTGGAGTCCGCACGGATTTATCCATGAAAATGGCTCGAGATCCGGATTAACATTAAATGCAAGGCCGTGGCAGGTGACGCCTCGACGAACCGCGAGCCCTATGCTGCCGAGCTTTTTCGGTCCGACCCACACACCCCTGTTGGCAGGGTTCCTGCCGGCTTTGACATCGAAACGCAAAGCGGTTTGGATCATGATCTCCTCTAGAAGTTCCACGAATACCGAAACCCCCATCCGTGCCTTTTTCAGGGCCACAATGGGATACATGACTAGCTGGCCGGGGCCGTGATAGGTGATTGTTCCGCCCCTGTTTGTCTGGACGACGGGAATGCCGGTTTTCCTGAACATATCGGCCGGCGCCGTGATAAATTCCGTGCCGCCTCTTCTTCCAAGTGTAAAGACCGGGCTGTGCTCGAGAAAGATAAATACATCGCGGTCCAGCCTGCCGCCGGCCCTTGCATCCGCCAGCGAGAACTGAAGAAAAAGAGCCTGTTCATAGTCGGTTTCAGGAAGCTCCAGGTACAGGCTTTTACCGGTAACCCCTGCATGTCGTGCATCGCTTTTTGTCATGGACTTCGTGCCCCTGCCTGAAAATTGATGAAACCGTAAAAAGTCCCCTGCCCGTCATCCCGGAC
>CAYXDR010000353.1:0-3821 GCA_964463515.1 uncultured Desulfobacteraceae bacterium
CTGCCGGGCTCCACAAAAACACCGGATGTATCAACCGGCATTGCAGAAAGGTTGGAAATTATCTCTCTTCCCGGCCCATCGTCACCCACAACCCCGCAAAGAAGGGAAGCGGCCCCCAGGGTGGTTATGTTTCGAACGACATTGGCAGCTCCCCCGCACATGGTGCTCTCCCGGGAAACATCCACGACCGGCACGGGAGCCTCAGGGGATATCCGGGACACATCCCCCCAGAGATATCTGTCGAGAATGATATCGCCCACGACCAGAACCCTGGCTCCTGAAAATTTATCGATATATAGCTTGAGCTCACTTCCGTCGTATTTTCGATCAAAGTTCCATATCATTGAAAAAATCCAATTATATTTGTACTAAATAAACCTCAAAATCCAAGTTCGGGCAACCAGGCATGTTCACCTCTAATCGCTATCCGGTTTTCAACTGCTCTGTCAAGATCTCGGCAGCCTGCCTGGAGGCATTGAAAATTACTGTCCGTTTTATAGCACCGATGGCTTTTTTTTGTCCATATCCATAAGACCGAAATTATTATAAATGCTTAATCGGGATCGAAAAGGTTCGGAGATCAGGTTTCGATACCGATCTCTGATAGGAAAGATGAAAAACGGAGCGATAGATTCAACAAAAAATTTGGACAAAACACGATTCTTTGCTATATTGGCGGCCGTGCGTTGCATGCCGCTCGCATAAAACACGGAGGGCAATCCGACATGACTTCAGAGAGCCCGCTTAAAAACAAGGTTATTCTGGTAGTCGACGATGAACCCGACATCCTCGAGACCGTGGAAGAAGAACTTGACATGTGCCTGGTTCATAAGGCCACGGACTATGATACGGCGCTGCAATACCTGCTCAGCTACACCTATGACGCAGTGGTCCTGGACATCATGGGGGTCAACGGGTTCGAACTCTTAAAAACCGCTGTTTCAAAAGGTTTCCCGGCCGTAATGCTCACAGCGCACTCCCTTTCACCCGAATCTCTCAAAAAATCCATCAAGCTGGGAGCGCTGTCTTTCCTGCCGAAGGAGAAAATCCCCGAACTTCGATCTTTCCTTGAAGATGTCGTCAGCGGGACTGGAAAATCGGTTTGGAAAAAGCTTTTCGACCGACTGGGAGGATATTTCAACAGGCGGTTCGGCCCGGACTGGAAAGAAAAAGACAAATTTTTCAAGGAATTCGAAAAAGAACTGGAAGACCTGTTCTACGAACGCCCCTGAGAAAATTCACTGTCAGATCAGGAATCAGACGGCTTGTAGCCCTCCGCTACCGGCTCTCCGCGCAGATTTCGGATTACGGGCCGGGGATGATTCTTTTCGTGCTCATCCAGCGCCTTTTCGAGGTCTTTTTTCAGTTTTTCGTCAAGAGATACCCACCCACGCCTTCCACGGCATTTGGGGAAGGTCGAACATGCGAGCCAGGGGCCCTTCGCACCCCTCCTCAACACCAGTGGTGCACCGCATTTCGGGCAGGTAAGCTCCGTCTTAAGTGGTGGGGCTTTCGGCAAGGAAATGTTCCCTTTGGAATCCAGATTTACTATTCCGTCGCAACCCGGGTAGCCGGAGCAGCTCAGGAATGGGCCGAACCGGCCTCTCCTCAGAAGCATCGGTTTCCCGCATTTCGGGCAGGCGATGTCCGTCATTTCCGGTTCCACGGGATCACCGTTCCTGTCTATGGGCGCGGCGTAGGTGCAATCCGGGTATGCCGCACAGCTTAGGAACCTTCCGTTTTTCCCGAAGCGGTAAACCGTGGCGCCTCCACACCTTGGGCATTTATGGGGAGCGGGCGCTGTCTCCGCCTTCGCGTGACCTATATCATCATAGGCCGACTGCAGCCTGGTTGTGAACGGATCATAAAAGTCCCGCACCATTTCCACCCAGTCCAGGTTCTTGTCTTCTATGTCGTCCAGCCTCTGCTCCATGTCTCTGGTGTAGCCCACCTCCATGATCTCCGGAAAAGCCTCGATGAGCTTGTCGGTTACCACCCCTCCGAGATCGGTCGAATGAAACCTTCCCTGGATTTTTTCCACATACTTCCGCTGCTGGATCACTTGTATGATTTGCGCGTAGGTACTGGGACGGCCTATACCCTCCGCCTCCAATTTCCGGATCAGCGATGCTTCTGAGTATCTCGGCGGAGGCTGGGTAAAATGCTGCAGGGGATCCAGGTGCAGGGCGGCCATATCCGCCCCTTCCTGAAGCCTGGGGAGCACAGCCTCATCTGAGCCGGTCGGAACTCCGGTTATCCTGTAGAAGCCGTCGAACACCAGGACTCTCCCGGTTGCCCGAAACACCATCTGCCCTGAATCGGTATCTCCAGCGACATGCACTACAGTCGAATCCCAGAGGGCGTCCGCAGTCTGGCATGCAACGAACCGCTGCCATATCATCCGGTAAAGATGGTAGTGACGGGGGCTCAAAAAAGGTTTGACACGCTCGGGGGTGAGTCCGACGTCGGTCGGCCGAATCGCCTCGTGCGCCTCCTGGGCCGACTTGTTTGACGAGCTGAACACATTCGGCTTTGAAGGCAGATACTTTTCCCCGTAATTGGAAGCTATGAAATCCCTGGCCGAGATTACTGCTTCTCTCGAAAGATTGGTCGAATCCGTCCTCATATAGGTTATCAAACCAACCGAACCAGAATCCCCGATAGTCACTCCTTCGTACAAATCCTGTGCCAGCCTCATTGTGGTGTGCGCGGTTAAGCTGAGCTGGTTGGCGGCGGACTGCTGCATCGTACTTGTTATAAACGGGGGAAATGGGTGGCTTTTGGTTTGTTTTGTGCGGACGGATTTAATCCGCCAGTCCGGTCCCCCCTGTACGCGGCCCTTCAGCCGAAGAGCCTTCCGTGCACCGTTTTTCCGTCCGGCAGCCTCCCCTGAAACCCGTTCTTCGAGATGAAAACCTGCAAGTCGTGCTGCGGCCAGCGCCTCTTCACAATCTCCGGCACGGAATTTTTTCCCTCCCACTTCAATCAAATCCGCGGCAAAGCAATCACAGCCAGCAAGCCATTCATTTTTTTCCCGAACCGAGCGACCTCCGTTTTTCCGGCCCCCGGATTTTTCCGGCGCCTCTTCCAGCCACCTGCGGAACCTTGAACCCAGCCCTGAGGCTTTGTCCAGGTCCGAAGTGAAATAAGCCGTGATGGTCCAGTATTCCTCAGGAACAAAGGCCTCTATCTCCCTGTCCCTTTCCACCACCAACCGAACAGCCACCGATTGAACCCGTCCCGCACTCAGCCCACCGGCTACTTTTCGCCACAGAAGCGGGGAAGCTTTATAGCCCACGATGCGGTCCAGTACCCTCCTGGCCTGCTGGGCGTTCACCTTGTTCATGTCAATAAAGCGCGGGTTCTTGAAAGCCTTTTCGATTTCGTTCTTGGTAATGGCGTTAAAGACCACGCGTTTGGTTTCTTCGGGAGAAAGTTTAAGGGCTTCAGCAAGATGCCATGCTATCGCTTCGCCCTCACGGTCAAGGTCTGTAGCCAGCCATACAGCCGAAGAACTCTGGGCTGCCTTGGCCAGCCTTGAGACGGTGGCTCCCTTGCCACGTATCACCTGGTAGACCGGCCTGAAATCGTTTTCAACCTCTACGCCCGGTATTGAATTCTTGACTCCTTTGGGGTTTTTGTCCGGCAGGTCGCGAACATGGCCCATGGAGGCCATCACCATATAGTCCTTTCCCAAATACTTGTTTATTGTACGGGCTTTTGCAGGCGATTCGACGATAACCAGCTGCCTGCCTTCCGCATTTGTTTCCACGGGCGAGGATTTCCTTCTGCCTTTTTTTGTCTTGTTTTCAGCCATATAC
>CAYXDR010000354.1:0-3817 GCA_964463515.1 uncultured Desulfobacteraceae bacterium
TTACCCGCCGTCTTTCCTGGCGGGCCGTTTTGGGTAACCACCCCCAAAAAGACGTTTCTTTTTCCGGATCGATCTTTCCCCGATCCGGAAAAAAACCCTTCGCGTCCTTTGCGCCTTCGCGGTTCCATTTTCCCTTGGCTGTGTACGGAATGGGGGACGTTGGGAATAAGCCACAGCAGCGGAGAGCAAAAGGGTGTTTGTACTTGGTCGTTGCCATTTCATGAAATTCTGGTTATTATCCAATGACAGACCACAATGGTTTAACATGGATGAACAGGATTGACAGGATATGGGAATATGGACCCTGAATGAGTAAAGAAATCGGATCACCGCACAACAATTTGTTCCAGAATATCCTTGGCCGCGAAGATATGGCCAGGGATTTTATCCGGTATTATATGCCGGCTGAAATCGTCGGCGATCTGGACCTGGATACGTTGGAAGTGGCCTCTGAATCATATATAAGTGATGATCTCAAAGAGAGCCTTTCCGATATCGTACTCAGCCTCCAGCTCAAGGATGGAGACCCGGCTGAAATATACATTCTGATGGAACACAAAAGCGGTTTGCACAGAGGCACGCGGCTGCAGCTTTTGAATTATATGAACGCCAAATGGCATGAGCCGGACAAGGCCGAAGGGTTTCGGGGGTCACTGCCGGTGATCATTCCGGTGGTTTTCTACCATGGTAAAAAGAAATGGAAATACAGTCTGGAATTCTCGGAGCAGTTCCATCTGCCTGGAGAACATTACAGGAGGTATGTCCCCAAATTCGAGCATATTTTGCATGAAGTTCCTGAGATCAACAAACGCAGGATAAAATCCACCATCGCTCTGGAAGTATTCCATGTTGTACTGGAGTGTATTTTTTATCCGGAGAAACGGGACCGAATCTATGAATCCCTTGAGTTGTTGTTTCGGGGGTTAAACACGGATAAGGCCGGGGAGCTGTTTTATGTGTTTGTCAAATACCTGCTTTCCGCCACAGATGTAAACCCCGGGGAAGTGGAAAAGAGAGTAAAACATCTTCCAAAAGGAGAAGAGACCGTGCGTACGACAGCAGAAGTTTTGAGGAAGGAAGGCTATGACAAGGGCTATGACAAGGGAGTGGTTTTAGGGGAACAACATGGCAAGCTTGAGGCCACTCAGGAAACGGTCATAGACATCGCCGGTGAACAATACGGACTTTTGCCTCCCTTGCTGGAAGCGAAAATCAAATCCATTAACTCCTTAACAACTTTGAAAAATCTGGCCAGACAAGTCGTCAAACTGGAAAAGATGGAGGATTTTGAAAGGCTGGTCAATAAGGCTGTGGAGCATTGAGGGACGGGGGAGGACGGAAGACGGAGGTCGGAGGGCGGAGAACGAACGGGAGAGGATGATTCGGATGATTAGGAGGAATGGATGACTGACTTGGGCAGGGATGATTCGCTTTGTGAAGGATGATTAGGACGAGGAGATCTGAGGGGTAAGCCCGATGGAAGGAAAGGGGATAGAGGAAAACCTTGCGTCTCACTTTCATTGACACGGAGGGTTACTATAAGCGATCGTATTTTTTTCTGAAGTATGTTAGATGATTCTAAAATGCACAATATATTTATTGCGGTGGAGGTTGAAAATGGGCCAGATCAGTGTTAGTGAGGTTATAGACGACCTCCGGGTAGCTGAGGAGATATTACGTAAGTTTGAGCGCCGCTATTGGATTCCTTCGGAGCAATTCTACGATTTGTATAACCAGGGCTTATTGGATAACGGCGAACATGGTGAGGATTTCAGTGAATGGGCTGGGTTTTACAAACTCAAGCTCAGGCGGGAGGCGGCTTTCCGCAAAATAGGACAGAATCGGGTGGCGGATATGAAAGCATTAGCACGCCCTGGCATTATACACCTTAACCCTCAGGAGCCAGTAGTGGAGGCGATTTAGCATGCTGCCGACACGGGCGGAATATGAGCGTTTTATCTATACCCTTGTTGACACTTATCCGGCAGTCGAAAATTCAACACTACGCTTTTTCACTACAAGCGCAACTGCGGGATTGCTGAAGGGAACGATATGCTTTAGCAACGGCTTGGAGTTGCGAGTAGTAGAAGTTATCGACTTCGCTGCAAGGGAGTTCCTCGATTATAGCTACGTCGTTTACCAGAGCAAGCAAAAGATTATTTGGTATGACCCACAGCCACACCCCGAAGATGCTACCCTCGCTAAGACATTTCCCCACCATAAACATGAGCCGCCAAATATCCGACAAAACCGCAAAATCGCACCGGGTATAACCTTTTGCCATTCGAACTTACCTGGGCTTATTGCAGAAATTGCTGCGTTACCCGCGAAAGAGACGTCAAAGTAATAAGTCAGTCGTATTGGAATTGGGGACGGAGGGCGGAGGGAAGGGACAGATGTCCGATGTCCGATGTCCGATGTCGGATGTCGGAGGACGGACGGGAGAGGATGATTCGGATGTGTGGATGAGTGGATGGATGGAGGACGGAAGACTGAGGTCGGAAGACGGAGGACTGAGGACAGTTCAATAAACCACCCCTTATCCAAAACAGCTCAAAGCCGTTTTGGGTAAACTGAAAAACATGGGCTCGCGCAGAGACGCAGAGGCGCAGAGATTGGAGCTGAAAGCTGAAAGCAACTACGGGGAGAAATGCGTGGGTGGATGACTCGCTAGGCGAGGGATGAAGTCCTTTGGCGGGATGATTCGGATGAATAGGATGATTCGCATGGGTGGCTCAGTGAATCTATGGGGGGAAGCAAGCATCAATCTTTATACGCAGAATCATGATCCGGGTGCAGCGACAGGATTCGCAGCCAGTTCCCCTCTCGATAAGCTACGCCACGAAACCCCTTTCCAATCCGAAAACTGTAAAGTCTACTGCCATGAGGGCCTTTCCGAGAAAGAATCGCCTCCCACTTCAGACCGGGGTCGGCATGCATCTGGTCCCACGTCATTCTCAGCAATTTCCGAAATGTGGACAAGATTGATACCTGTGCCGATTTCTGAAGAGAGAAAAACTGCCTTTGAAATACAGGGTTGTTGAGATCAATCAGAAGAGAATTGTCAGGCTCCTGGATCATGAATGAACACGCGCCTCCAGCGCTTCCATATCGGACGATTCTGGAGGGTGATTTTCAGCCCACTCAATGGCCTCGTCAAGGTCTGCTTCGACTTGAGGTTGTGTGAGCCAGCGCTCATTGTCCGGAATAAATTCCCCGAGCTTGATCAGCCATACGCCGGCATCCACCTTTTGGATGAGGGCTTTCTTGCCTGCAAATTCTTTACCCAGGGCCACCTGACCGCGTTTCCCAATGGCTTTGATCATGGTTTTCATCAATTGCCTCTCCTTTAGAGTACCTTAACCATTCTTTATCATATTATTTCTTATGCAAAGTGAAAAGTCAAGCGAGAGATGACAGCATATGGAATGGGGGACGTAATCAACTTCTAAACTTGTTTCGGTCTCGCGCCAACTTGCTGAGGCGCACAGCAAACGGGATGAGTGGCTGCGCGCCGGATGACTGCATGGCTGGTTGAACGATGTGAAAAAGCTTGACGACCTGGATAAGCCGGACCCGGGGTTTATGGGTGAGTTAAAAGAACGAACACCGGTGGACAAAACGCACCGGGCATCGGCAAAGAGACATCCTCAGCATCAGTTTCTATGCCTTTGGCCGGGAAGTGGCCTCGGATCGGGGGTATTTCTCCGGCAGCAGTCAGCGTCTTCCGGACGGCCGGAATGGGCAGGCATGGGTCAGCGGGACGCTTTCCCATAACCTGGTGGTGGTGGATGAAAAAAACCAGGAACGGGACAAG
>CAYXDR010000355.1:0-3817 GCA_964463515.1 uncultured Desulfobacteraceae bacterium
CGATGCCGATAGCGACCCCGACCCCGAGGGACATCGTTATTTTGACTTTTTACAAGGACATCAAAGTTCAACCCTGCCCATCCGGAAATGCCCGATGGGCGCTACTTTGAATTGGGCAACATCAGATACCCCATTTCCACTAAAAATCCGAGGATCTTCATGGCACCCTGCTCGGGAGTAAGCATTCCTGTGTCGATTCTCAACTCAGGTTTTTCCGGAGGTTCATAAGGATCATCTATGCCTGTAAAGCCCTTTAATTCTCCCGTTCTGGCCTTCTTGTAGAGGCCCTTTGGGTCCCGCTGTTCACATATCTCGATAGGTGCATCGACAAATACTTCCATAAAAAAGAGATCAGCCTCTTCGTGTACCCGGCGCGCGATGTCGCGGTCCTTACGGTATGGGGAAATGAAGCTGGTCATGGTTATAAAACCCGCATCCGCGAAAAGCTTTGCCACCTCCCCGATGCGTCGGATATTTTCCTCCCGGTCATTGGCGGAAAACCCCAGGTTCTTATTAAGACCATGACGGACGTTATCTCCGTCAAGCACATAAGCCAGCCTGTTTCTCTTGACCAGCGCGTGTTCGAGCGTGAAAGCCAGGGTACTTTTCCCAGAAGCGCTGAGCCCGGTCATCCAGATCGTGCAGCCCCTTTGCTGGAGTAGATGTTCACGGATCTCCCGGCTTACATGCCCATTATGCCAGGTGATATTGTTGGCTCTTATTTCCACCTGTTCTAACCTCCTTGAAACGAATTATGATGGTATCGTAAAAAGTCAAAATAACGATATCCTTCGGGGTCGGGGTCGCTATCGGCATCGGTATCGGACGTTGATCGGCAGCCTTTTCGACCCCGATACCGATTCCGACCCCGACGCCGATAAAGCGGAGATTGTACTTTTTAAGAGTTGATCAATTATAAGGCTCCGCCCTCACTCCTGAATAGTCTGTCCGGCACTCCAAAACCAAAGCACCTTTCGTGCCGGCTACAAGCTTCTGCCAACCTTTCCGCACCTTGGCCGCGGTTTCCGTATCCGGAGCAAGGGCCCACACGGCGCCGCCGGCCCCGGCCCCGGCAAATCGCGCCCCGGCTCCTTCAGCCTCGGCTGCTTTCACCATCGATTCGGTTAAAGGGGTAAAGGCCTCCGGCGTCAGCACGCGCCTCAGAGCAGTTTCTTTTCTCAAAAAAACAACCGCTTCCTTCCAGTTTTTTCTGCTGATGCACTCGGCGAACCGATTGACAATCCTGTTCGCCTCCAGCCACCCTTTCCGGGTACGCCCGGCCAAAAAATCTTCTACCCATCTACGGTTGGTAAGGGAAGACACATGCCGTTTGCCGCTGTGAGCCACCACAAGTTTCTGATCGAACGAGCGGGCGCTTTTCTTGTCCAACAAACGGCCGCGGCGAAACATTCTTGCCTGCCCGTAGGACCAGAACCACTGGTTGACACCCCCGTATACAGCGGCTGCATGATCCTGCATTCCGCAAAAACCCCCGCTGAGGGAGTCTTCAAGGAAAAAGGCCAGGCGAAGGATTTCAGTCCGCGAGCCGCCTGTTCCTCCAAAACGCCTGTCCAGACGATAGAGAGCCAGCAGAAGAGCTGCAAGAGCGGTGCTTGAACCTCCCATGGCGGCCTGGACGGGAGAACCGCTGTCTATCCTGATCTCAAGGCCATGAAAGCCGAAATAAGAAGCAGCGGCAAAAAACAAGCCGAAACGGGAATCAAAAGGGACGGAATCGGCTGAAGCCGATTCAAACTCGCAGAACCCGGTGGAAGAAATCTTTATCGAGCCTGTTTCGTAAGGCAGTATTGTTACGCAAGTCCTCAAATCAAGGGCTATATTAACGGTAGCAGGGAGTTGGTTTCGACAAGGCAGGGCAAAAGCCCTGATATCCCACGTGCCCCCGGCGTCTATTCGGCACGGCGCGGAAGCGGAGACAGGATTTTCCGAGAGGCTTTGTTCAGCCGACTTCCACTCGCTCATCCTCCGACTTCCTCGCGCCGAACGACCTTAAAATCAAATCTTCCGGATTCAAATCCACAATCGGTTTTAATCACCCGGTAGTTACCTCTTTCAAAATCGCGATATTCTGAAGGGCCATCCCGGAACCCCTGGCAACGGCCGTCAACGGGTCATCTGCAACAATAATGGGGATTTTTGTCTCTTCCCTCAGCAACACATCGAGATTTTTGAGCAACGCGCCTCCTCCGGTGAGGACGACACCCCTGTCCACGATATCGGCCGCCAGCTCCGGAGGCATCTGTTCGAGGGCGCTCCTGACTATTTCCACAACTGTTTTCACCTGCTCGGATATAGCTGTCCGCACTTCGTCGGAATCGATGGTCAGGATCTTCGGAATTCCTGTCACAAGGTCCCTGCCTTTCACCTCTATGGTCTCGGCATTCTCACCGGGATAAGCATTTCCGATTGTATTTTTTATAACCTCGGCGCTTCCCGGCCCGACCAGAAGATTATAGGCACGCTTGATGTACTGCAGAATCGCCTCGTCCATCTTGTCTCCTGCGATTCTAACGGACTTACTGTACACGATTCCGGCAAGAGATATGACCGCAACTTCGGTAGTCCCTCCCCCTATATCCACCACCATATTAGCCGTCGGCTCGGTGATCGGAAGACCTGCGCCTATTGCGGCGGCCATCGGCTCTTCGATGAGAAATACCTCTCTGGCCCCCGCAGATTCGGCCGATTCCCTCACGGCCTTTTTTTCGACATTCGTAATACCGCTGGGTACGCATATTATGATACGGGGCCGGACCATCCTGCCCCTCTTGTGGGCTTTTATTATAAAATGCCGCAGCATTGCCTCTGTAATTTCAAAATCCGCTATCACCCCTTCTTTCATGGGCCTGATAGCAACGATATTTCCCGGCGTGCGCCCCACCATCATCTTGGCTTCTCTGCCGACGGCAAGCAGTTTGTTTTTCCCCCGTCCGTCCTTTCTGATCGCCACCACCGACGGTTCGTTCAGGACAATGCCCTTTCCCTTTACATAAACGCACGTATTGGCGGTGCCTAAATCAATTGCCAGATCGCTCGAAAACAGCCCAAAAATGGGATCTAAAAACATATCTTCTTCCCCGTCAAACCGGTATTTCCGGATGGGCACTAGTTATTCCCATGTACCGAAATTATTCCAAAAATCTCGATTATTTTCTTTCCAGCGGGGTCCGAATTTTTTCTCGCAGTACCTTTCGCTCAATCTCTCCAGCCAACGCCACCAGGTATGTTTCCCCTTAGCCTGGGCTTCGAAAACGTCCCCCAAAAAATCCTCGATTTCGGACAGCTTGTCCTTAGGCACATAAGAAGCCGCACCTTCGTTGAAGGATTTGACAACGTTGTCCGGGCTCAATGCGTGAGCAGTCAGCATCACCGCAGTGATCCCGCGCTGGTTTGCGATATCCAGAAGCTCATAGCCGTCCACTCCCATAATATCGAGAATCGCGACATCATAGTTGCGTTTTTCCAGCATTTCCTTGCCCTGCTCGAAGCTCGTCGCCTTTTCAACGGTGCACATGGTAAGCAGATCTTCGAGAGCATCCAGAACATCCGGTTCGTCGTCAACAGCTAAAACCCTCTTGCCTTTAAGAGATCTTTCATCGCCCATGTTCTTCCGCCTCCCCTTCTATTTTAAAATTTGCGTTTAATTAAACGCTGATATTAATACAAATTTACACGGATGAAAATGCAAATATTTCAATCACGGCCGATCGCGGTTACATACCTTCCCCTGTTGGGACTATTCATGAAAATCCAACCGGCAAACTATGATGAGGTCGTAAAAAGTACCATCCCCGGC
>CAYXDR010000356.1:0-3789 GCA_964463515.1 uncultured Desulfobacteraceae bacterium
TCATCGAATCCGTCCCGCTTGTCGAGAGGGAAACCTATGTCAAAGCGCAATGGACCCACCGGAGTTCTGTACCGTAATCCCAAGCCGCTGCCCCAGCGCAGCGTTTCTCCTGAACCAAAGTTCCCCGACTCGTAAGCGGTGCCGCCGTCCAGAAAAGCGACGACCCCGATGTGCTCCGTCACCCCGGCCCGAATCTCGAAAGAACACTCTATGAGAGATCTTCCGCCGTAGGGGATGTCTCCGACCAGCGGGCCAACAGACTGGTAAGAATAGCCCCTGACAGACCCTCCGCCTCCGGCGTAGAACCTTTCGTCGGCTGGAATGTCCCGGTGTCGCGCGCCGGTTATCACCCCGGCGGCGAGGCTCCCGGCGGCCACAAGCGAAGGGGAATCGCAAAGCTGTAGATATCTGCGGTACCGGCCGTATATCTTGAGGAAACCACGGTCTGTGTGCTCGACATTAAGCATGGGCATCGCCTTGATCGTCAGGCGGCCACCCTGCCGGGGATCGAGCAAATCCTCACTGGTGTCTCTGGACAGGGTCAGAGGAAGAGAAAAAAGAGTGTAGTGATTTTCTTCCCCGAATTGAGTTATTCTGGATTTTTTAAAACCCAAGCCCCCGGACCAAGTGAACCCGGCGCCCAGATCCCGTTCAATCTGTGCCCCTCCAGACAGGCTTCGGCTTTCGTAGGCGTCCGGCCTCTCATCGGCATAGCGCGTGCTGATTCTAAGTGATTGATCCTCTCTCAGGAAAAACGGCTTATGGAAACGTGCGAATGCATCTGTCGTAAAATCGGATGCGCCGGCGCGAAGTAAAAGCCGTTCCCCTCGGTGCATCAGGTTTCTGTGCTCCCAGGACAGTTTAGCTCCAGGGCCTTCGTCGGAATTATAATTAACCGACGCACCCACGGACCGGTGCTTTCTCTCCGTGAGCGAAACCGTAACCGGAAGCTTGCCGTTTTCATCCACCCCGCCGCCCTGGGAGACTTTTATCCCTGCGAAAAGCCCGGTGGATGAAAGATTATGATACAGCTCCCTCAAAGAGGCCGGATCATAGGGGTCTCCCGGCTCCCAGGGGACCAATTTGCGCACGAAATTTTCCTCGATGTTTTCAAGGCCTTCAAATCGGGGTTCCGCCAAAACCGCACTGGGGCCTGCTTCCATGGACATCTTCACGGATACCGTATGATTTAAATGATTTACGGTAATCTTCCTGTCTACAACCGAGGGGAACGGATATCCCTGACGTTTCAAATATGCAAGCATCTTTTCCTGGGCTGAAAGGAAAATGCCAGCTTCGAATCTTTCTCCGCGAACAAGGCCTGTATCCGCCGGAGAAGGAAGCTCAAGCCCCTTTGCCCTGCATTTCACCCGCACATCCATATCTTCGAGAAGGTAAGGCGGCCCTTTTTCGACAATGAACGTGACCTTGACACGATCAGAATCCTCGTCCATCCTGACTGTTATTTCCGCGCCGTACCATCCCTTGGAATGAAAGTAGTCGAGGAATCTTTTCCGATCCCGCTCTGCTCGGCTTCGGAGAAGCCCCAGGCCGGCGGGAAGGCTGTCCCGAAGCTTTTCCATGTCCGAGAGCGTGCGTAGTTCGGTTTGGATGCCGCGCTCCTCCAGGCCTTTGAAATCCACTTCGTAACGGATCCCGTCTGGCCTGGCATAGACGGCACCCTCCATCACGGCGGCGACGACAAACAACAGGGCAAAGACCTGAAACCAACAGGCCGTAAGCCAGCGCCCCGCCGGGTAAACACAGATCTTTGGGTTAAAAAGGCGATTCTTCATTGCTTCAAACCGGCTGCATACTTTCAAGCCTCGGTCGCAGGCAACCCCTTCAGGGTTTCCAGCGCCTGGTGCCGTGAGTTTTCCAGAACCTTGCTGCGGCATTTGAGCTATCATAACCATTATTCGCTATCCTTTCAAAGGGCAATGTCTGTAATTACAACATGTTCTTGTATCATGTTGTCAACTTTTTGAAATTATGATATAAAAAACGAAGGATCTTCAAAAATGCACCCCGCAACATGAGAGGGACGCCATGGATTTCAAGAGGGTTTTTGAGCCTGAGACGATGGCTGTCGCAGGTGTTTCACTCGTCAACGACCGACACCCTGCTAACGTAATCTACCACAAAAACCGCCTGCGATACCCGGTGAAAGTATACCCGGTCAATCCCAAAGGAGGCGTATTACAGGGTGAACGGGTCTTTAAGAATATAAGCGAAATCCCGGAACCTGTGGACCTGGCGGTTATCGCAGTCAGGGCCGACCATGTCCCTGCCGTCGTATCCCGGTGCATAAAATCCGGTGTGGGCGGGGCCGCAGTTATATCAGGAGGATTTGCTGAATCGGGCCGCGCCGATCTTCAGGACGAACTTCGTAAAATTGCCCTGGATGCGGATTTCCCGCTGATAGGCCCAAATTGTCTCGGGTTGTACAGGCCCTCTGTCGCAGACAGCTTTTTTCTTCCGAGTGAACGCATGGTGCGTCCAGAGTCTGGGAATATCGCCATGGTCAGCCAGAGTGGCGGAGTTCTCGTGGATCAAATGGTTAAGTTCGCAATGGAAGGTGTCGGGCTGTCGCTCGCAGTCAGTATCGGGAACAAGGCTTGCGTCGGTGAAATCGACATTCTTAGATACCTGATAGATGATCCAAGAACAGGAGCCATCGCATACTACGTCGAGGGATTCGGCAAGGGAGAAGGCCGCGGTTTCGTAGAAGCAGCGGCACAGAGCCCAAAACCGGTCGTTGTACTCAAGGCCGGAAAAAGCCCGGGTGGGAGCCGGGCGGTAAGCAGCCATACAGCTTCTCTTGCCGGCGATTATCAGGTATTTTCTAAAATCATGGCACAATTCGGCATAGTGGAAGCGCCTACCGAATTCGAGCTTGTTTCATTTTGTGAAGCGCTCAGCTGTTACCGAGGTCCCATAGAGGGTCGTCTTGGAATCATAACCGGCAGCGGGGGCCACGGAGCTCTTGCGGTGGATCTTTGTTCGGAAAAAGGCCTCGATGTTCCGCCTCTTTCTGCTGAAGAGAAAAAGACTCTCGAAGAAACGCTTTCAGACAGCATTAAAGTGATTGCTTCCACGGAAAATCCGGTGGACCTGACCGGAAGCGCAGTGGACGACGACTTCGTCCACGCTGCCGAGGCTCTTTGCAGGTCGCCGGGCATCGACTGCATACTGCTTTTGTTGCTGCCCTATCTTCCCGGAATAACCTCGGATCTGGGGGCACGGCTGAGCAACCTTTATGCAAAATACAACAAACCGCTCATCGCCTATGTTCCCCATGTGGAAAAATACGGAATGTTGATAGAAGGTTTCGAGCTCAACCACGTACCGGTGGCTTTTTCCATCAAGGGCGCCGTGTTAATGGCCGAGGCCCTCAGGAGGCGCAGACCATGTTGAACGAAACGGAAAAGAACATTATCGAGCAATCCATCTCCCACGGTTGGGTTCTAGAGCCTGATTCAAAACGATTGCTTTCCTCTGCAGGGCTGACTGTACCCAGGGGGATAATGACGTCTGATCCTGAAAAGGCCGTGGATTTTCTGGCCGACAATGCGGGGCCGGTTGTGATGAAAGTGGTGTCGCCGAAAGTGATCCACAAATCCGAATTTCAGGGAGTGGCTACAGGCATAAGCGAGGAGGCTACCCTCAGGAAAGTTTTTTCCCGGCTTCATGCAATCGAAGGGGCAATCGGTGTGCTCGTCGAAGAGACGGCTCAGGGAATCGAACTGATACTCGGAGCGGTGAACGATTACCAGTTCGGCCCCGTCG
>CAYXDR010000357.1:0-3768 GCA_964463515.1 uncultured Desulfobacteraceae bacterium
TTTCTCGGGGAGAACTTAAAAATATGAAGGTCCCGCAGCGAATCCCCCGGCACCGACGGAACCGTTAATCAGCAACGACATCGGGAGCTGTAGACAACTGGAGCGTTTGCCGGAATTTCAAGGGTCCTGTGCTGGAGTTTTCAAACAAAAGGCATGAAATTTCTACGAAAAATATTTTTTGATCGATTTCAGGAAGAGGAAAAGGAGCAGGCCTACGACGCCGAAAGCGAACGCAACCGCCTGAAGCTTCGTTATAACAGGTTCAAGCGCTTGCTGAACGCCAACGACAAAGTCCTTACCGCGATGGCCGAAATTGAATCGGCTCTGGGTGGCTATCGTCTGTTCGGGATGAATTTCGTACGATCCCGGGCCACTATCATATCAGCAGGAGTATTTCAAGCGGTTCAACATTTAAATGAACTGGCGCCCGAAGGTAAATTCAAAGCTTTATATGATAGATTTAGCGATATAAAGCTCAAAATAATGCAAGTCCTAAACACCGAGCGTAAAACTGACAATGCGCCGTTGGTCATTCCCCTGTCTGAAATCGGCAGAAAGGATGTGGATCAAGTCGGGGTAAAAATGGCTAATCTGGGCGAAGCCGCCACCCGTTTGAAAATGGATATACCCGAGGGCTTTACCGTGACGGCAGCCGCCGAGCAGGCTTTCATCGAGCATAACAATCTAAAGGATGAAATTGAACGGCGAAAACAGGCTCAAGGCTCCGAAGACATCGACGGCCTGTACCGCCTCAGTTCCAGCCTGCAGCAATTGATTATGGAATCGGAGATCCCGGAAAGCCTGACATCGGCGATCCAAGAAGCGGTAGAAAATTTGAAATCTTCTCCTGGTGAGTCCTTGACCCTGGCAGTGCGCAGCAGCGGGGTGAACGAAGACCTCCGGGAGGCTTCCTTCGCTGGCCAGTATCGCTCGGAATTGAATGTATCGCCCGTTGAACTGCTCACGGTTTACAAGGAAATCGTTGCAAGCAAATACAGCACTACTGCAATGACATACCGGCTCAATAAGGGTCTGCGTGATGAAGATGCCGCGATGTGCGTGGGCTGCATGAAAATGGTCGATGCGGTGGCCGGAGGAGTGGTCTACTCACGCGACCCTCTCGGCGTCGGCAGCGATACGATAATAATAAACTCGGCCTGGGGACTTCCAAAACTGGTGGTCGACGGGCGCTCGGACGCAGATCGATTTGTCGTAGCCCGTTCTCCCGAGTTGAAGATTATTCAACGCGAAATTGCAGACAAAACGATGAAATATATCTGTGAAGGTGCTGACGGGGTATGCCGCATGGATTTGGCCGGAGAAGAAAGGGTTAAACCCTCGATCAGCGACGAGCAAGTGTTCGCGCTGGCACGTGCGGCCATCGCTTCTGAAGATTATTATCGCGACGCGCAGGACATTGAATGGGCATTAAGTCCGGGCGGCCGCATCATTTGTCTGCAGTGCCGGCCTTTGCGGGTGACACCCGGGTACTATCCCGTCCCGGTCCCGCGCCTCCATGACCGCCACGCTGTTCGGACGCCCGCACCCCTGCTGCAGGGGGGGCTGGGGGTAAGCCTTGGTGCGGCGGCAGGTCCGGCCCATCTTCTCAAACGGGACGCCGATGTTCTTGGATTTCCACAGGGGGCCGTAATGGTAGTGACGCACCCGCTACCCAAATGGGCCGTTTTGATGGGGCGCTTTTCGGCGGTCGTCGCTGAATACGGAAGCGTAACAAGCCACCTGGCCAATGTGGCCCGGGAATTCAAAATACCTGCTGTGTTCGGATTGAGAGGCGCCACCGAGAAACTGGCAGACGGCCGGCTGGTGACCGTGGACGGTGATTCCGGCTGCGTTTATGATGGAAAAATCGATGAGCTCCTCGAAACCTCTCCTCCTCCCGGCACGGCAATGTCCACGACCCCTGTGTATCAAACCCTTGAACGAATTTCAAAACATATACTTCCCCTCACATTGAAGGATCCGGACTCTGCCGATTTCAGACCGGAAAATTGCAAGACATTCCACGATCTTATAAGATACTGCCACGAAAACTCCGTAAAAGAAATGTTCCGCTTCAGCAGTATGTACCCTTTTCCCCGTCATGCGGCCAAGCAACTGATGTGCGAAATTCCCATGCAGTGGTGGGTGTTGAACCTGGATGACGGTTTCGTTAGGGAAATAGATACTCTCGGCGTCTATTTTGACGACATCGCCTCCATACCTATGCGGGCGTTGTGGGAAGGAATAACGAAAATTCCGTGGGAAGGCCCCCCTCCCATCGATGGGAAAGGCCTGATGTCGGTTATGTTCGAAGCGACCAAAAACACTTCCCTGCTTACCGGAGTGCCTTCACGATATGCAGAGCGAAATTACTTTATGATAGCCAAAAACTACTGTAGCCTGAATTCGCGTTTCGGTTTCCACTTTGCCGGCGTAGAAAGTTATGTGGGAGAGCGCATTCCGGAAAATTATATCCATTTCCGCTTCAAGGGTGGTGCCGCCGATAATTTCCGAAAAAAAAGGCGGGTTCATCTGATCGAAGAAATTTTGACCGATTGGGGTTTTATCATCGATGTAACCGAAGACGTCCTCTGGGCTCGTTTCGAAGACCAACCCAAGGAGATCATGCAGCATCGGCTCAGGATCCTTGGATTTTTGATAATGCATACCAGGCAACTGGACATGGTGATGTCCAACGAAAAAATGGTTTCTCATTATAGAAACAGGATCAAAAACACCATTACCGAGCTTTTTCCTCAGGAAAATTTTAATTAAACACCGCATAACTCCCTAATACTTGCTTGGAACAAGGAGGTTTTTTATGGCGATCGTAACCATCTCACGCGGCTCTTACAGCAAAGGCAAGGAAGTGGCCGAAAAAGTGGCTGAGCGGCTGGGTTACCGGTGCGTATCAAGGGACATCCTGATCGAAGCGTCACAGGACTTTAACGTTCCGGAAATCAAGCTGATACGAGCGATTCAGGACGCACCATCGGTCTTCAAGGCACTTGAATACGGTAAGGAAAAATTCATCGCCTACATAAAGGCTGCGCTTCTCAAGCAACTTTGCTCGGACGATGTTGTATATCACGGGCTTGCGGGCCACTTTTTTGTTCACGGGGTTTCCCATGTGCTCAAGGTGCGTGTTGTTGCCGATATCGAAGACCGAGTCCAGCTCGAAATGAAACGAGAAGGCATCAGTTACGAAAAAGCAATGACATTGATTCAGAAAGACGACGAAGAACGCCGAAAATGGGCACGTGACCTCTATGGAATCGACGCGTGGGACGCCAGCCTGTACGACCTCGTGATTCATATCAAGCGATTGTCCACCGACGATGCTACAAGAATTATCGTAGACACCGTAAAACTGGATAAATTCGCAACGACTCCGGAATCGAACCGTGCCCTGCATGACCTGGCCCTTGCAGCCGAGGTCAAGGCCGCGCTGATGGATGTCAAATACGACATTGACGTTAATGCACGGGACGGAGCGGTTGAGATTCACTTGAAAGCCCCGCCCGCCAGGCAGCTTGCAATGAAGCAGCGCATTCACGAAATCGTGGAATCCATTCCCGGGGTGAAAAGTGTTGATTTGAAGATGTCCCGGCTGACCATGTACGGTGAATAAAACCCTCGCAGCCCGGTGATCACGCTTGATGGCATCGCAAAAAGTCAAAATAACGATGTCCCTCGGGGTCGCTATCGGGATGGGTATCGGACGTTGATCGACAGCCTTTTCGACCCCGATACCGATTCCGACCCCGA
>CAYXDR010000358.1:0-3761 GCA_964463515.1 uncultured Desulfobacteraceae bacterium
CAGGACCCCGATGGGAATAATAAAAAACCAGCCTTCTGTGAATGTCTTCTTCAGCGAAGGCAGGTCTTCTTTGGGCAGGCCCTTCATTCCCATTTTCTGGGCCTCCAGATCTATCATCAGGAACAAGCCCACATAATATAGAATGGCCATAAGGGATGCGGCCTTCATGATGGTCGCATAGTTCACGCCCAAAACTTCCATTATGATGAACACCGCGCTGCCCATTATGGGGGGCATCAATAAACCGCCTGCACTTGAAACTGTTTCCACGGCTGCTGAAAAATGCGGCTTGTAACCGCTTCGCTTCATCAACGGGATCGTTATTTGGCCGGTGCCTGCAACATTGGCGGTACCGCTGCCCGAAAGCATCCCGAAAAGAGAGGAAGCCACTACGGCTATCTTGGCAGGTCCGCCGCGAACGTGGCCGAACAAGGCAAAGGAAAGGTTGATAAAAAACTCCCCTCCTCCTGCTGCTCGCAGCATAGCCCCGAAAAGAATGAAGAGAAAGATATACGTGGCCGATATCCCCGCCAGCATCCCGAAAACACCGTCGGTCGTAATGAACATATTGTCCACGATCCGCTCAAAAGGGTAATTTTTATGGGCAAAAATACCAGGCAGCATTTCACCGAACCGGGCGTACACCATGGAAACGAGAGCAATCACCGGAAACACCCATCCAAGAGTCCTTCGTGCGGCTTCGATGCAGAGAAGCAGAAAAACAGTGCCCATCGCCAACTCATACCACGGAGGGCTCATGCCGATTGCCCCGATTTTCTTGAACCACGTTGTAAGAACATAAAGTCCCAGGACAAGGGCGATCCCGGCCAGCAGATATCCGTGCCACGAAATCTTCTCTTTTTTCCTTTGATCGAACCCGTAAAAGAGAAAAACCAGCACGAGAGCGAAAGTGACATGAGTTACGCGCTGGTTCATCGCAGTGAGTTGAAAAAGGCCCGTATAAAGCTGGAAAAGGCTCATGGCCACAGCAATAACTTTAATCAGCACCGGAACATGCCGTTTCGGCTGTTCGACTTTGATCTGCATGTCACCCCTCTGGTAGGCAGGCCGCCCTGAGATTTGAAAGCGGGCCTGCCGGGAAAATTTTTGAATTATATGGGTTCAAGTGCCTATCTGCACCAATGGTAATAGGGCCTGATGTCTATGGTCAGACCTTAAAGCGGTTGAAAAACCGCTTTAAGGGCTTTCCGAGCTCATAGAAACCAGCCGGCTTCTATTCGTAATATTGCTCCCGTTTATCCCAAATACCCTTTTCCTTGTAATACTTGATCGCGCCGGGATGGAAACCTACAGGGACCCCAGGGGCGCCTCGGAATGCGTTTTCCAGTGTGTACATCTTGGCGAGAGGATGAATCGCGTCCTTTTCCTCTTCGTGTTCGTAGACGGCTTTGATAATCTGGTAAACCAGGTCCTCGTCCAGATCCGCACGGCAAAGCCACATTTGCGGTAAAGTGTAGGTGTCTACGTCTTCGTCTATTCCTTCATATGTACCGGCTGGAAAAACCAACGGTACTACATTGCTGTAGGCATCCCGCAGGCGTTTGAGCGCTTCGGGCTCCGTCTCGATCAAACGTATGGGAATATCCCTGGCCAATTCCATCACGGAAGCGAGTGGCGCTCCCGCCGCTATGATACCCGCATCTATTGTATTGTCGCGGATTCCGCGTGTAACTTCTGAAAATGACAGATATTTGGGTGAAAAATCATCAAATGTGAGCCCCCAACCGGTCTTCAGGTGCTTCTTGGAATAAATGTTCAACGTTGCACTGCCGGCAGGCCCGACTCCAATAGTCTTTCCTTTGAAATCGGAAATGGATTTTATAGATGAATCCTTTCTTACAATCCAATGAACGTCACTTGTATGGCCGACAGCCACAAGACGTAACTTATCGACCTCCATTCCCGCCTCTTTCAAATCGTTCAACGTTCCCATGCACGCAAGCCCGAGTTCCATTTCGCCGCGGATCATGAGCCTGGCGTTTTCCGTCGAAGCAGCGGTGGATTCCGCCGCAACACGCACACCCGGAACATTGTTGTTGATAATGGAAGCAAAACCCGCGCCCAGAAAATAATAGGTGCCCGCAGGACTGCCCGTCCCGAAAGACAAGAACTTCATGGCCGAGGCCGGCTGTACGCTGAACACCAGCAAAACCGCCGTAAACAGCCCGGCGGCAAACCTGCACCGGGTAAAAAACCTACCTGTTTTCATGATATCCTCCTTTCATCACACTACTGTGGCGCAAATCATTTCATTTCTTTAACCACGATGGTAAAACCAGACGGCAATTCGTTGAAATACATTGGAAATTCCTGAGACAATTCCTTTCCTGCCTCAACTCCTTTCACGTCTCCCTTGACTGCCCTGGGATACAGTCCGCCGCCAGCAGGTCCTTCCGGCAAAAAGATGTTGACCCTGTAACGTTTTACATCCTTGGAAACATTTTTAAGGGTCAACTCAATGTGGAGCCGGGTTTTGCCTTTGTACTCCTTGAAATAGTAGGCCACCTTAGTAATTTCAGCCGAATCGGCAACCTCATAGACAATGTTCGGCGAAATACCCTCTTGTGCGGCTTCTGCGGCAGGAGTTCCCATCCATAGGACGGAAGCCAGCAACACTGAAAATACGAGAACCCATCGAAGCTTTGTTTTCAGCATCCTCCCTCTCCTTTATTTTGGGTTAGAAACAAAACGGATCATCCAATCACTGCAAAAGGCTGCACTGCTGCTTGATCCGTCGGACCATATCCGGATCGCTTTCGTTAGGAGCGACCCGGGAATAAGTGAGGTAAGTTTCAAGCAGGTGGCGCCTGGTCTTTTCATAAGCTCCAGCCGGGTTGCGCTCTGCGATGGAATCCAGAATACTTCTATGGTCATCGATGAATTTTTTTATATCCCGACCGCTCAGGCTGGTCTGGGTTCTGTCGATAATCAAGGCAGAATAGGACTGGGTGATTGATTCAGTAATAAACAGGATAATAGGATTTCCCGTTATTTTGGCGACTTCACAATGAAAAGAAACATTAATGAGCCGCGCGCGTTTGCGCGATGTTGAGATCATTTCCTCGGCGGTATCCAGTAAACCGTGTAAACTCTTCAGATCGCTTTCGCTTCGGCACTTGGCTGCCTCCTGTGCGGCTTGGGGCTCGATATAAAGCCTTGCATCTATAAGGTGTGAGTAATCAATCCGGCCCATGTGAATCAAGTTCTGAAAACTCTGTGTAATTGGATCGGAATTGGGCTCGGCGACATATGCACCTGCATTCACTCCCCGTTTTATTGTTATCAACCCGCTGCTCTGCAAATTTCTAAAAGCTTCGCGGATCGTTACCCTGCTTACTTCAAATTGCTCAACCAATTCACGTTCGGAAGGAAGTTTTTCTCCTGCTTTGTAAGTTTCATCAAGAATAGCCTTCTTAATAGCCAATTCCACCTCCTGCGAAAGGAGAGGTTTTCTGAGCGATTTGAAATTATTCATGATTAAATCCTTCCGCACTGGAAAAATCAGAAAGAACAGGAAGAGCACAGCTTGGAAAACAGTTGTATGACGTCTATTGTCATACCAGTTTAAACATGTCAAGGAATTTTTTGGCAAGGGGGTCTGATCGTGCATTCAATGTTGATGGCATCGTAAAAGGTCAAAATAACGATATCCTTCGGGGTCGAGGTCGCTATCGCTATCGGTATCGGACGTTGATCGGCAGCTTTTCGACCCCGATACCGATTCCGACCCCGACGCCGAT
>CAYXDR010000359.1:0-3748 GCA_964463515.1 uncultured Desulfobacteraceae bacterium
CGATACCGATTCCGACCCCGACGCCGATAAGCCGGGGATAATACTTTTTACGACCTCATCAAAATTGAGTGGCAGGAAACGTTGTTAGGCGTGCAGATGGAAGACTGCCTGGAAGCGATTATCTACGCATGACGGATCCGGTATGCGGCCGGCGGCGAAACGGCGCGGGGTCTTGGTGCCGATACCGATTATATCAAAACGCAGCCTGAGATTGAACAGTACTGGGCCGAAGGATTCAGGCGTTTTTATGGGGGGGATTAGAACAGCTATGGGGACGGTGACGACACTCGAAAAAATGAAGGCCGGCGAAAAAGTTGTAGTCAAAAATATCCTGGGAGGATTCGGCGCCCGGCGCCGGCTTGGAAGTCTCGGTATTCATCCGGATGACAGCATCGAGGTTGTTCGGAGCGGATTTGTAGGTGGCCCGCTGCTGGTAAGGGTTCACGGAGTTGAGATAGGCCTTGGAAGAGGAATGGCGGAGAAAATCGAAGTTGAAACGGAGGATGGACGGTGAGAATTGCGCTTGTCGGACAGCCGAATTGCGGTAAGAGCACTTTGTTCAACTCCGTGGCGGGTTATAAGGCCGTAGTATCAAATTTTCCCGGGACGACCATCGAATATGTCAGCAGCAAGGTCAGGATGAGCGCCCGGGAGTTTGAACTTGTCGATTTGCCTGGAATTTACTCCCTGTCCGCACCGGACAGCGAGGAACGGATGGCCAGGGATTATCTGTTCAGCAACAGGCCCGACGCCATTATCAATATCCTGGACGCCTCTGTGCTTTCCCGGAGCCTGGAATTGACGCTGGAGTTAGTGGGCACCGGCATTCCTATGGTCGTGTGCCTCAATATGGTTGACGAAGCAAGGCGGAAGGGAATTCTAATAGACGAGGCTCTTCTTTCCGCCGAACTCGGTGTTCCGGTGGTTCCCACGGTGGCAGTTCGGGGGAAAGGCGTCCCGGAGCTGTTTGAAAAGGCCGTGGAGGCAGGTGAGGAAAAGATCGCAGGCAGTATGCCTTCCTTGAGCCTCGATGTGGAAAAAATAATCCAAGAGCTGGAACCTTCCACGGAGCATGCCGCAGTCGAGCTGGGGGTCCCCCCCCGCCTGCTTTCGGCGATGCTTCTCGAACAGGACGATCAATTCATCGAGACAGTAAAAGAGCGATTTCCCGAGCTGGAATCCAAAAGTGCTGCTCTGCGAAAGAAGCTTTCCGAGAGCCACGGCCGGCCCGCCGATGTGGTTATTTCCTCCGAGCGGCACGGCCTCGCGATGAATCTTTTCGAGCGCGTGGCCCGGGTTAAACAGAGAGACCGTAGGCTTTTTCGCGAACAGATAGACCGGTATGTCATGGGGCCTTACAGCGGTTATCTGTTTCTGGCGGCGATACTACTGGCGTTTTTCATGTCTGTGTTCAACCTGGGAAAACACCTCGAGGAACCTTTGCTTGGATGGTTTGAACAGTTCAACGCCTATCTTTCCAGCGTAATGGATGTTTCTTCTCTTTTTTTCACCGTTTTGAACGGATTGATTCAGGGGTTTTCAGGCGGCATCGGCATAGTTCTTCCATACCTTGTTCCCTTTATAATCGGGCTTTCACTGCTGGAAGACATAGGCTATCTCCCCAGGGCCGCATTTCTTATGGATTCGATCATGCACAGGGTCGGACTTCACGGGAAATCGATAATCCCTTTTGTTTTAAGCTACGGCTGCAATGTCCCTGCGATAATGGCCGTCCGGGTGCTCGAGCGAAGACGGGACAGGTTCGTGACAGCGGTACTGTCGACTTTGATCCCGTGTGCAGCAAGGACGACGATAATCTTTGCGCTTGCGGCATTTTATCTGGGCCCGATGACCGCCGCGCTTCTTTACGTGCTGAACATACTGGTGATAGCCGCCGCAGGGAGTATACTGACACGTATCATGCCCGAGGTTTCTCCCGGCATGATCATCGAAATCCCTGCATATCGATTCCCGAGCCTACGTTCCATCGTAGCCAAGCTGTGGTTCAGGCTCAGGGAGTTCATCATTATCGCATGGCCTTTTCTGATAGGCGGAAGCGTCGTGTTGAGTCTTCTCGAGTATTACAACCTCTCCGGTGTAGTGAACGGTGTGCTCTCCCCTTTTACAACCGGGCTGCTGGGCCTTCCGCCGCAAGTGGGTATAACTTTGATTTTCGGTATCCTGCGCAAGGAGCTCACTTTGATTATGCTGGTGCAGGCCCTGGGTACAAGCGATTTCTCGGCCGTGATGGACCAGGAGCAGATTCTCGTTTTCACCGTTTTTACGCTGTTCTACGTTCCGTGCCTGGCTACGCTCGGAATGCTGCGTTCGGTGGTCGGAAACAAAGGTATGTTTTTCACGCTGTTTGTAAACACGGGCATCGCTACAGCGGCGGGGCTTTTTATAAGGGCTTTTTTCGCAATTGTTTGACGCTTTGACGGCCCACGGCCGTCCCGTCATCCCGGCCAAAGCCCCTTCCGGAGCCGGGGCCTCATTCATTCCGCCATGAGATGTGCGGCCCTAATACCATGTCCCTGTAGCCCTTTCCAAGAGGCACCTTAGGGTAAACCATTTCGTCCGGGTCTGTGACTACTTCCAGGAAGCAGGGGCCTTCGGCTGAAAGAAAATCTTTCAATGCACCTGCGAGATCTTCCCTGTTTTCTACTTTTCTGTGGAATGAAAATCCGCATTCAGCCGCTATGCGTGAAAAGTCCGCGTTGAAACTTCGTTCGGTAGCAGTGTAAGTTTTCCCGTATTCGATTTCCTGGATGTTACGCACCATGCCGTCCACATGGTTGTTGAGCAACAGGACCTTAATGGGAAGCCCCAGGGAGCCGATCGTGTGAATTTCTCCCATGTTCATCTTTATCCCGCTGTCACCGTCGATGGCGACCACGGTCTTTGACGGGGCCGCGAAATGGGCACCGACCGAAGACGGCAGGCAGAAGCCCATGGTTCCGAAGGCACCTGAGGTTAGAAATGATTTCGGCTGATGGGTTTTAAGGTACTGAGCTGCCAGCATCTGGTGGTTGCCTACACCGGTGGTGATAATAGTGTTTTCGTCGATATGGCCTGAAAGCATGTCGATCACTTCCGCCTGCTGCAGTTTTGGAGCATTTCGGTGATAGTTGAGCGGGCAGGAGTTTTTCATTGCAAAAGTTTTCTGCTGCCATTGCCCTATGTCAAGAGATATGTTCTCGGCTTTGGCGTAGTCCAGAAGGTCTTCGAGCACGGTAGTGGCGTCCCCGATAAATGAAAACTGCGGATATCTCGTGACCCTTACTTCCTGAACTTTTTCGGCATTGATGTCTATGTAGGCGATGTCGGCGTTCAACCCTTCTTCGCCTACCTTTTGAACCACTCGATCGTTCCACCTCACACCGAAAGCCACGAACAGGTCGGTCTCCTGAATAGCCATGTTGGAGTAGGGAGTCCCGTACATGCCCAGCATCCCCAGGGATGTGTCCAGGCCTTCATCCAGAATTCCTTTTCCCATCAGGCTGTTTATCGTGGGTATGTTGAAAAGGCGGTTGAATTCCCGAATTTTTTCGCTTGCTTCTTTACTGTTGAGCCCGCCGCCGATATACAAAAGAGGGCGCTTCGCTTTCTTCAGAAGCTTGAAGAACTGCCTGCATTGATTGCGTCCCAAATGATTTTCCTGGTCATACTTGCTTTTGTAGACCTCAGGATCCACCTGCCTGTACCACCCGAGCCGCTGCTGAGCGTCAAAGGGAAAATCTATGACAAC
>CAYXDR010000360.1:0-3723 GCA_964463515.1 uncultured Desulfobacteraceae bacterium
CGATACTGATCCCGATAGCGACCCCGACCCCGAAGGACATCGTTATTTTGACTTTCTACGACCTGATCAACATCAAGAAATGTTCAAAAGCAATGCGGACCAGAACGGCAAGGTTGCCAGTCCCGCCAGTGTCGAGACGGAAACAATTGCATTGCTGAGGGCTTCGTCTCCTTTGTATCTGACCGAGAATACCGTTACCAGAACCCCTGTAGGCATGGTAGACTGTAGAACACAGGCACCGGTTTGCAACGGCTCCAGACGAAAAGCTGTACAGAGGAGGTAAGCCGCAGCCGCAGGCGTGCAGAGCTTCAGGAAGACGGCAGCCGCAGGAACCTTGAAAGCTTTGAATGCCGACAGAAATTTCAGGCTCAGACCGCCTCCCACAACCACCATTGACAGGGGAAAAGTGGCTGCAGTCATCATGCCGAGGGTTTGATCGAGCCAGGGATGGAATTTCATGCGGGCCGCCAGCAGGATCATGCCGCCCGCTGTAGCCATGAGCAGGGGATTTTTCCAGAGGGCGGCCGGGCTCACCCTGCCGGTCATTAGATAAAAGCCGGCTGTGTAAAGAAACAGATAGCTTCCGATGAGAAAATATACAGCATAGACAAGACCTTGTTGGCCCAGTGCCGCATTCACCACCGGCAGGCCCAGAAAGCCGTAATTGCCGAAAGCGGAGCCGAGAGTGAAAGTGCGGAGTTGTTTTGCAGGTAGGTTAAGTCTTTTTGCCACAAGTCTTGCTAAAATAAGAGTGGTTAAAATTACAGAAAAGCATATAAAAGTGATTATAAAAAAATCCTTCGATTCCAATGAAGGCATTTTTGCGATGGAATATAGTATTGCTGCCGGCAGAAAAAGATAAAAAACGAGATTGTTGACTGTTTCAACAGAAAAAGGGACAATCCTTTGAAAGGCAAAGGAAGCGAGCATGATTGTGTACATGGAAATGATGTTACCGAGCGCGTGATCCATTATCAGCCCGTTGGAAACAGTAATTCAGCCATATTTCGGGTTTCACCGCGTCCGGCTTTTTGTCTATTGATGTTCGGCCAGGTGACAGTGTGCACTGCTATCCCCTGCCGGGCCACAAAAAGGATTGAAATAAGGCGGGGCAAAGTGCTTCGAATATTGCAGTGGAATCATTTCTTTACCGAAATTTTGCCATTGGCGATGCAGGCATCTATGGCGTCTTTATCGAACCGCCAAACCCTTCCGATTCGCATGGCCGGCAGCTTTCCTTCTTTTGCATATTTACAGATGGTGATTTCATGAAGCTTGAGATATTCAGATACTTCTCTAGTGGTCATTATTTGCGGCATTGTTATCTTGCCTCCTGCATGTAAAATATTGTAATATCTTGAACAACGACCTTGGTATGGTATGCTTTAACTTGCACTATGTCAATACCATAGTTTACCTCTGGCCTACCTTCAAAAGGCCGATTTCCCGTGTGGCGGGATGCGGGCGGCTGGGATTACCTTTCATTTCTGTTGCCCTGAGGATCGGGATTTTCCGTGGAGTGCAATCTGTTGGGGACGCGAGAGCGCTTTTTCTAATATTTCCTGGTTCGAATTATGTTAAAAACCAACCACAATCCCAGCACTGCGGAAATCAAATATCCGATGACACCTATTGCGGGGAAACCGAAAAGAAGCGGACCTACGCCCGTTGTGATAATCATTGACGATCCTATTATAAGGGACGCGATGATTATGCTGAAAGCCATCCTGTTGGAGCTGTTTTCCAGTGCATTTATAAGATCGCCTATGTTTTCAAGCCGGAAGGCCATTTTCATTTCCCCTCGGCTGATTCCTTCCAGGATTTGTAACAGCCTCCTGGGTATTGTTCTTTGGGAATCGAGTGTACGGCTGACCGCGATCGACAGATTGTGCAGCAGCCTGCGAGGCTGATAACGCTTTGCGGCAAGTTCTTTTACATAACCTTCTGCTTCAGAAAGCACATCCAGGCCCGGATGTATTTGACGTGCTGTTCCTTCGGCTGTTACAAGGGCTTTTACCATAATCACCAGATCCGGGGGGAGCCTTAAATTATACACCCTTAGCAGCTCAGTGATTGCGAGCAGGATATGGCCTATATTCATATCTTTGACAGGCACCGCGAAATAGGAATCCACAATATCAAGCAATTCCCGTTCCAGAGCGTCTTCGTCGATAGCTGCTTCCCTTGAGCAGATTCTCAAGAGTGTATAAACCATTTGCCCGCCGTCCTTTTCGACTATAGCTTTCAGCAGATCGATCAGCTTATCGCGGTCTTTTTCCGTCAGACGTCCCACAAGCCCCCAATCCAGAAGGCAAAGTTTTTCACCTTCATAAACAAGCATATTCCCGGGGTGAGGATCGGCATGGAAAAATCCGTCTTCGAGAATTTGCTTGATGGCGGCTTTCAAGCCCTCCTTTGCCATTGTCTCGGCATTCACGAGATCGACGGATGCCATGTCTTTTAGTTTGCTTCCATGGATATGCTCCATGACGAGTATTTTTCTAAAGCAGTACTTATCGTATACTTTCGGTATATATATCCAAGATGAATCGGCTTGGTGTGAACCGGCTATTTTCATGTTTCGGGCTTCTCTGGCGAAATCGATTTCACGTAATAGGTTCCTCCTTGTCACCCGGACCAGGTTGGGCAGATCGTACGCCTTTAGATCGTGTGAACGCTCATGAAGCCGCGCGGCAATAGCGGCAAGGATGTCAAGGTCGGCTTCCATCCTTCGTTTGATTCCGGGGCGCTGGACCTTGACAGTCACAATATCTCCCTCTTCCCTTAAAACAGCCCTGTGTACCTGTGAAAGAGAGGCGGCAGCCAAAGGTTCTGCATCGAAAATTGCGAAAACCTCCTCCAGTTTCCGGCCCAAAGCGGATTCCACTACTTCATGGATTTGGTCTAACGAAACCGGTGGAACGTCATCCTGGAGCTTACTGAGCTCTTTGATAAGAGGGGCGGGAAGCAGGTCCGGACGAAGGCTCATTATCTGACCCAGTTTTATGAAAGTGGGGCCGAGATCTTCCGCCACCCGGCGGATTCTTTCGTAGGTTCCGAGCGTCATTTCCGCCGGATCGGTCCTTTTTATTATCCTAGCCCCTGGAAAGTCGAGTCTTTGGGCCAAGTCATCAAAACCGTACTTCAAAAGTGTCATCAGTATGGTTTTGAAACGGGAAAGCTTGGTGATAGTACTGAAGTCCAATTGCGTCTCCTGTTCATGACAAAGCGCTGCGGGGGGGGCGGCGAAAATAAAGCATGAAGCTGATATGAACGCCGACACAGGACAGCCGCCTAATATTGAGATCCGTCCCTGGCCCCGGAGGTCCTTTCGATGGCGGTCAACCGGGTTTCCATTTGTTCAATTCTCTTTTCAAGCTTATTAAGTTCTGAAGCTTTTGCAACATCAACATTGTGGAATGCCTTTTTTAATCCTTCTGTCAATGCTTGCTCTGTTTGATTCCAATGTTGTTCACCGGTTGAAAGCAGTTCTTCTTTAAATTGTTGGGCATCTTCTTTGCTTATTTTGGCTTCAGCAACCATTTTGTGGCATAGCTCTTCGATCTTATCTTTTGTCAGAAAAACCGCTCCAAAACCGGACAAAAGGCCTTTTCGAATTTCTTCAAACATGACAACCCCCCTTTCTGTCAATGAATATTTTACGACGTCATCAACTGTTGATGGCATCGTAAAAAGTCAAAATCCGCCCCTTATCGTCATTCC
>CAYXDR010000361.1:0-3700 GCA_964463515.1 uncultured Desulfobacteraceae bacterium
TAGCAGTGAACACGAAAGATTACAAGTCCTTTCTGTCACGTCTGGCTTGCTGCTGGGTGATAGGAACTTGCTTTTTCGGTGAAGAAGTGCAGAGAGCTGGGCCTTGTGTGTCAAGGAAAAATAACTCACATCATGTTACGGTTGAAATCACTACGGAAAACAAATGACAAAAGGGGCTATCAGAAAGGACAACAGTCCAAAGGGTCTCCGGCATGAATCGCGTATAACAGTCTGAAAATCCGTGTCATTGCTGCACAGCGCTCCAGCGGCCACTGGTTTTATCTTGAAAATTTACAGGATGCGGCTTCCCCGCCAAGTTCTTTATCAGCGACAATCATAATTCCCGGGACCGGGAAAATTTGCTTGACGTCAGACAGTGCTTGCACCGTTTCGCCTGCGTCTACCGTTGCCAAGGCGAAAAGAGGTGCGGAAAATGTTGAATACGGAAAAATTTACGATATCAATGACTTAGAAGGCAAAGGTTTACCAGGATAACCCATTGAAATTACTGGATAAATTAGCGAAACATTGGAGCCAAAATAAATTTGTTTCCATTAAATCAACACGTTATTAGTAACAGTGAGGCCACCTTATGCTATATTTACTTTTACTAAAAGAAAAACAAATCCATAAAGGAGACCTCGGATGTTCGTACTATACCAGATCCTCAAAAAGTTTAAAGATGATTTTTACTATTCCAAAAAAGGTGAAGAACGCGGTGTCTGGTTTATCTTTACTCTCCTGGCCGTTATCATCCCATTTACCTCTTCGAAAACCTCAAACCTACTTCGACGCCTCCACACCCTCTTCGGCTTTACCCATATCACCAAAAGACGCGCGATCATCTTTGAGTTCTCTAATAAAAAGGCGTGCGCCTTTAGTTGTCAATGTGCATTTTGGGGTTATCCTTTTGTATAAACTCCGTCGTCGAAAATAAAACATCAATTATTAGCCTGCCCCCTTTTGCTCTCTTTTACTCTTTTAATCATAAGGGAGGAATGAGAAGACCCAGTGTCTTTCCGGTCTCAATCAGAAAGACTGAGGCGAAAAAAGAGAAAAGAATCACCATAATTAGCCGCAGCCGCGTACCCGAGTGCGTGCGCTGCCGGATAAAGGCCGCCACCGGCAGCATGCCAAATAGTGTAATCGCCCCGATACCGCCGGCAAGGTCCATCATGTCAAGAAAGATATCCGGTTCGATCAGGGCAAAGCTCAGCGGCGGCGCGAATATGGCAGCGAAAAGATACCAGCGTCGCTCTTTCCTCCGCAGCCAGGGTATAATATCCTGAAGAAATGAGCCCAGTGAAGCGCTTATTGCCAGATAGGAAGTCATTACGGCCAGCAGTGAAAAAGTCAACCCGACCCTCAGAACAACAGAAGATCCGGTCAGCCGAGCCAGCGGAACCGTGGCCGGTATGCCATGCTGATAGGCTTTCCGCAGTGAAACACCTCCCTCCCTGGCCGTGGCGGGAAGGGAGCCGGCCACCACAAAAAACCAGGCAAGGGTCATCATCAGCGCAATGAGCACGCCAGACGTCAGCGATAAATGTACGTACTTGCGTTGAAATTTCAGTTTCTTACAAACAAACGGTACAATATTGTGATAGGTAAAGGCGCAGCAGATAACCGGCAGGGCAAACGGCATCAGATACCAGTCATGGTGTGTGAAATTCTCGGCTCGGAGACTCTGCGCGCCCGCAACCAGCAATACGATAAAGGAAACAATCATTGTTGTGACTATCCCCCCGTTCAGGCGCATCATCAGATCCTGTCCAAAGAGCATGAATACAGTGGCGACTCCGAATAAGATCAGTATCCATTGATCGATGGTTATACTTACCGGCACAAGGCCCTCCAGAATTTGTGCGCCGGCGGTAAGATAGGCCACAAGCAGGCCGTAAAGCACGAGAAGGTAGACTGGCAGAACTATCCAGCGGGTGTGCGGAGTAAGGTCCTGGGCATATAGCGTGGCCACATCCCCGTGTTCTTCCTGCCGATCCATTACCCGTTCAGCAAGAGCATAGCCCGACAGCCACATCGCTGTAACGGCCAGAAGGGTCAAGGCAAATCCCGGCGAGAACCCCACAAGCCCGAGCATGATCGGAAGCGCGAGAAGTCCCACGCCGATCATGGTTCCGGTAGTCAAAAAAATTGTGCTAAATAGCTGGATCGCCTTCACCTTGGCATTTTCACTTTTCCGAGTATAAATATTACTGCCGCCTTGAATTAACGGCTTTTAGGCATTTGCTGGGAGATACAGTGCATCCCGCCACCGCCAGCGTTCACATTTTCCGGATTGATGCGCACAATTCTTTGGTCCGGAAAAACCTTTTCAAAAATTTTCTGAACCTGTTCATCCTTTTCTCTAATTTTTTCACTACGTCCTTTTTTCCAGTAGGCCGGAACCAGAACAACCTCATTGGCGATCGAAAAATTCATATAGCTGGCAGCAATTTCAATGGTGACGGGTTTTCCTCTTTTGAAGGTAAATCCATCCTGATAATTGAGGTCGGCCAGCATGCTGTAGATGGGGTCTTTTTCAGTCACGATTACTTCTATAGGCTCGGCAATGGGGACACGCACAATATTAAATGGCTGACCATCCTGATCAACGGCTTTACTTAAAATCTGATAATTGGTCTCCATTCGTTCATAAGTAATGGCCGCAACCGGATCAGTTGCACGCTCCTCCTTTGAAACTTCCGCCAGCAGAATTGTATGCGGGTCAGCAAAGCGTGCGTACTCGTCAATATGTCCACCTGTGGTCATGACCGGCAGATTCCCGTTTGGCAGGGGGCCCCTGTAGGTGAGGTCGTCATCGGCCAGCCCCTGTTTGAGCCAAATTACTTTGTCGATGTTGAAAACGCGTTTAAACTCGTCTGTAATCTGTTTTTTGGTCATTTCCGGGTTGCGCTGCAGTTCAACTGCCTCGGTTGCCAGAAGCGTGCCCCGTCCATTGACTTCTCGGTTTCCCCCTTCGCTGATCAGAGATGAACGGACAATGGGCAAATTTAATTTCCGGGCCACAAGGCGGTCAACGCGCTCATCCACCATGGCCTCCTGGTCGGTGGGTTTGGCATAGCTCCATTGGTTAAAACCAAAGTCGGCTATTTTGAGCTGTAATTGGCCGTTTGAAAGAAAGATGGGTCCCATGTCTCTGATCCAGACATCGGTATGGGGAATGATATGATAACGCACTTTTCCCGCAGGAATATTGAGAGTTGAAACCCATTGTCTTGCTTTTTCCTGGTCAGCTTCATCCTGAACAATTAGGTCAATAAAGAGACACGGAGCCAGGGCCTCGATCATGGAACCTTGAACCTCGGCAATAGGTCTTCCAGCCAGGTTATCGTAAACAGGGAAAGCGAGCCACACGGACTGGATCGGGTCAAACTCTCCGGGCATGGTGAACTTGGCAGCAGTTTTTGCGCTCTGTTCAAATTTTGCTTCGTCAACAGCCAAAGAATCAGGCGTGGCCGCACTGTTGTCCATAAAACAAAAAAACAATAAAATTAAAATTGGAAGTATTTTTTTGTTATTGAGCATTGGCATAACAATGATCCTCCATAATTTGTTATTTAGTGGCTGGCCGGAAACCCCGATTTTGAGATTTTCCGGGTATGAGAGCTGATTTTGAAATTAACAAGTTTCCATCCGGAAAAGGTCCTTTTGCCAAATCCCCCGACTGAAGTCGGGACAA
>CAYXDR010000362.1:0-3688 GCA_964463515.1 uncultured Desulfobacteraceae bacterium
ATAGCCGCAAAATTCGACGAAGCACTGGACATAACCGGAATAGTGCTTACCAAGATGGAGGGGGATGCCAGAGGCGGTGCAGCGCTTTCCATCCGGGCGGTTACCGGCAAGCCGGTAAAATTCATAGGTGTCGGGGAAAAGGTAACTGCACTGGAGGCATTTCACCCAGACAGGGTGGCTTCTCAGATCCTGGGCATGGGCGATGTAATGTCTTTAATTGAAAAAGCCCAGGAGGAATTCGACCAAAAACAGGCAGTCGAGCTTCAAAAAAAGCTGAAAAAAAACGAATTCGATCTCGAGGATTTCAAAACCCAGCTCTTGCAGATAAAAAAGCTGGGCTCCATGGATGAGATACTTAACATGCTTCCCGGCATGGGCGCAATGAACAAGAAGATGAAGCAATTTTCCCCCGACGAAGGGGAATTGGCCAGGGTGGAAGCCATAATAAATTCAATGACCAGGGAGGAACGACGAAGTTACAAGATAATCAACGGCAGCAGAAGGCGCAGGATCGCTGCGGGCAGCGGTACCACGGTCCAGGATGTCAACCGATTGCTTAAAAACTTCAGTCAGATGAAAAAAATGATGGGACGCTTTTCAAAGAAAGGCCGTCTTGGATTAGGTTCCCTGTTCGGCTGAAGCCCATCGAAAACCAATTGGGACTAGGGGGTGATAAATTCTAATGGCAGTTAAAATCAGATTAGCGAGAATGGGCTCCAAGAAAAAACCTTTTTACCGCATCGTGGCGGCTGATTCTGAAGCTCCACGGGATGGCAAGTTCTTGGAAATTCTTGGATACTACGATCCGATGAAAGACCCGGCAACCATTAAAACACACGACGACAAAATAACCTATTGGCTTGAAAAAGGGGCGGGGCTTACCAATTCGGCCAGAGTGCTCCTAAAGAAACAGGGCTTACTGAACGCCGAGCCGGCGGCAAACTGACAGGATGGAGAGGTGAAATCTTATACGGAGGTGTATCGAGATGAAGGACTTGATTACATACATCGCGAAAGCACTCGTGGACAAGCCGGAAAGTGTCATAGTAACTGAAATTGAGGGAGAACAGACCTCTGTAATAGAGCTAAAGGTTGCTAAAGAAGACCTTGGCAAAGTAATAGGCAAACAAGGCAGAACGGCCAGGGCAATGAGGACGATCCTGAGTGCCGCCTCCACTAAAATCAACAAGAGATCGGTTCTGGAGATTCTCGAATAATCTTGAGAAAGATTTCACCGTTTGACTTGATACTTGTGGGGAAAGTGGTTCGGCCTCATGGAACCGGGGGCTCTGTACGGCTCCTGCCCTATGCGGGTTCCGATTCTTCTTTCACAAAGGCCGACACTGTAATCATCAAAAAACCATCGGGGGAAAGCATCAGGTTTCGCGTGATTGATGCACGGCCCCACAAGCAGATGGTGTTGATGCACCTGCAAGGGATTGACTCGGTCCCTTCAGCCGAAGAAATTCGTGGGGCTGATGTCTTCGTCGAAAGGCAAAACCTTTCAAGGGCCGATGACGAGGTGTTCTGGTTTGAGCTGATCGGTCTTTCGGTATACCTGGACACAGGGGAGGAAATCGGCAAGGTTTCTGAAGTAATACCCACGCCCGCTCATGATATTTATGTGGTGCGGAAGGGTTCTGAGGAATACATGATTCCCGCGGTTCATGAGATGGTAAAAGAGATAGACATTCGGGCCGGAAGGATCGTGGTAAATCCTCCAGAAGGCTTGCTCGAAATAAATGAGATTTGACATCCTCACGATATTCCCCGGCATGTTCTCATGTTATATGGCCGAAGGGGTCCTGGGACGGGCGGCTGCCGATGAGCTCATCGATATTCGGCTGGTGAATATAAGGGACTTTGCAGGCGGTGTTCATCGAAGTACTGACGACAGGCCCTACGGAGGAGGCGCCGGGATGGTTATGCGCCCCGGGCCCATTTACAGGGCGCTTGAATCCTTGGAACGTTCACCGGGGAAAAGCGGGGTCATACTTTTGAGCCCTGGAGGGGAAACATTCGATCAAAAGATGGCATGGGAATTTTCCCGGTGGGATCAACTCATACTCATATGCGGCCGTTATGAAGGGGTTGATGAAAGAATCAAGGTTCTTTGTGCGGACAGGGAAATCTCGATCGGCGACTACGTGCTCAGCGGAGGCGAGCTCGGAGCATTGGTGGTTATTGATTCAGTCAGCCGCCTGATACCCGGTGTACTTGGAGACGGTGATTCCGCTCTGGGGGACTGCTTCGAAGAGGGATTACTTAAATACCCACAATACACCAGGCCGGCCGAATTCAAAGGATCGCACGTGCCACCGGTTCTTTTGAGTGGAAATCACGAAGAAATACGGAAATGGCGCAAAAGGCAAGCGCTGAAACGGACGATGGAAATGAGGCCAGATCTTCTCAGGGACAGGAAACTGGATAAGGAAGACAGAGACATACTGGAAGAATTGCGATCTGAGAAGCAGTGATACACCGGTGCCGGCTCAGGCCCTGATTCACGATGGTTGCAAATAAATTGTAATGAGACGACCAAATGGAACTCTATATCGGGCTTGTCCACCACCCTGTGTACAATAAGCGATACGAAACCATAGCCTCCGCCGTTACAATTTTCGACTTGCATGATATTGCCAGAACCGCTGTTACATACAACGCAAAGCGTTTTCTGGTTATAACCCCGCTTGAAGATCAACAGAAACTGATCGGGCGGGTGCTTGATCATTGGGTCCGGGGTTTCGGTTCCCAGTATAACGGAAACAGAAAGGAAGCACTGCAACTGATAGATGTGGTGCCATCCATTGAAGAAGCGGCGGCGCAGGCGGCCTGGGATGCCGGAAAAGAGCCATTGATTGTTGCCACTGATGCACGGGAAACAACGGATCTCCGATCCATATCCTTTGCAGGTCTCCGCAGTCTGTTGGCAGACTCGAAGCTTGTTCTTCTGCTTTTTGGAACGGCCTGGGGGCTGCACCGCCAGGTGCTCGAACAAGCGGATTTTGTTTTGGAACCGGTGAAAGGTCCTGTTGAATACAACCATCTGTCGGTGAGATCGGCTGCTGCAATTATACTTGACCGGCTGATTGCTACGGACTGCCGGGAATGAATATATATCTGGAGGAATAAATGGACGCCATAGAAATAGTCGAAAGAGAACAGATGCGGGGAGACATGCCCGACTTCAACCCTGGCGACACCGTACGGGTTCATGCTCGAATCAAAGAGGGGGACAAGGAGAGGGTGCAGGTTTTTCAGGGGGTCGTTATCCGAAAAAGGCGCGGCACCACCGGAGCAACTTTCACAGTGAGAAAAGTCTCCTACGGAGTTGGTGTCGAGAGGGTTTTCCCAATGCATTCCCCGATTATCGACCGGGTGGAAATTCTTACACGGGGTAAAGTCAGGCGCGCAAAGCTCTATTACCTCAGGAACCTCCGTGGTAAGGCTGCAAGGATAAAGGAAAAAAGGAGATAGAAAGTTATACACAGCTTCTTATGGTTAACATATCCGGCAAACCCGTATGCATGTTTATGGCTTCGGGACGCGCAGTGTTGATGGTCAGTGAGCCTACCGCCTGAAAATCTTTCCCTCTTCGGCGAAGCGGGGCGGATTTGTTCGTCGGATCCGTTCTATTTCGAGAATACAGTTCGCGATGCCGGCTACCGGCTGATCGCCGGCATCGACG
>CAYXDR010000363.1:0-3686 GCA_964463515.1 uncultured Desulfobacteraceae bacterium
CCGGAATGACGGCTTGGGGACTTTTCGAGGTCATCAAATTTGACAGTATCGCAGAATGGCTCAAGCCCAGGTCGATACCGACCTTGCTCTTGACCACAGGTTTTGCAGCTACGCAGTCATCGCACAAAAGCGATACGAAGTAACTGCCTGCCGGGTCTTTGCTTCCGCTGACGGTGGAGACCTTCGCTGCCTTGGGGATGGTGCGCGACCAGCGGATTTTGAGAGGTTCTTTCATCTTTGCGAGTGTAAGCGCCTTCCCGTCCCAGGGAAACGCACTCGCAGCGTATGTCGCGCTCTGACGCCCGTGCTTGGACTTGAACGAAGGATACTGCGCCCGTTTTGCGAAGAAGTTATTGAACGCTGTTTACAGATGTCGTAGCGCCTGCTGGATGGGGACAGAAGACACTTCCCCGAACCATGCGTCAGTACGCACACGCAGCATGCGGTTATATACAAAGCGAGCACATCCAAACGTCTGCGCAAGAATCTGCTCCTGCTCAGGCGTGGGGTAGAAACGGAATTTATATGCTCGCCTGATATCCATAACTTACATGATATGATGTTTGCGTGTAATTGGCAAGTATTTCCCAAGATCAGCGATAGGATTTGGCCGATTTAATGATTGGGGTCTCAGAGCTTAAAAAACCGGGTGTCAGTGACCACTGAACCCTTGGAGCGTGGCTACGAGAACATAAGAACTCGCTTTTTTGGGCAAAGAGTTTACGGGTGGCCAACATGGATGTCAAGACGAAATTGGACACAGAAGGGAACATAGCGGGCACAATATCTTGCGGTTCGGTTGTCCCTTCCTACAAGCCCCTGTAATCACGATGTCGGGCACCGGCTTGGCCTGTTTCTCGTCCATCAGGTCCAGATGGCGGCTTTCGCTCTCTCGCTTGGACGCCTCGATGTCCGGGTCGGGGTCCATCTTGATTTGCAGGCTGGACGGCTGTTCAGTTTGCGGTCATAGAGTTCGATCAACAATTTCTTGAAACTGACGGCGTCGCCTTTCACGAGCAGTTGCAGGATCCTGTCCTTGACGAACCGCGAAACCTTGAGCCGTTCGCGGGCTTCGATGGCCGCCACCTTGGCCAGTGGCGCGTCGGCGGAGTTCTGCGCGGAAAGGGACTGTGCGCCCTCGTTTGGTTCGTTGCGTGCTCCTATGCGGGTTCCTCGGGTAAAGGCAGACGTTGCCCCGCATACGCCGCCTGTCAGGCCAACGCGCGCGGTCTCAGTGGTTACTTACCGGAGGGGTCGGGAGACTGTTGGAAGCGGGGGTTGACTCCCCCCTGCCAAAAGTGTAATGATTTTGCCGCAAAAACCACCAATCGTAACTGTTTTGAGCAGCCCGTAATCATTTTGGCGGTAGAGCAGACCGTGTTCATAATCGTTTTAGTTGACTTTGCAGCTCAGATAATGATTTAAATGGGATTGTAACAATTTTGAGGAGGTGGCCATGCCGGATAGCAATCCTGATAGTCCAAAACTCAGGGCCGCAGGATATGAAGCGCTCATCGAGCGATACAATCTCGCTGTCTTGCCGAACTGGCACAAGTCATTCGTAAGCGCCTCATCCACGCGCGGCAGGCAAACCACGAGAGAGGGAATCGAAGAGGTCTACCCGTCCCAATACTGGCCGGGCGATTCGCTGGGCGATCATCTCGAGTTTGCGCTCAAGCAAGACGGCACAAATCTCGCCATTCTCGCCTGCGTGTTTCAAGCAGCAGAGGAAGAGGAGCTTCTGAGTTATATCCGTTCCAAGCCGACCGGCAAGTATGCCAGACGCGCTTGGTTTTTGTACGAGTTTCTACTGGACAGGCAGCTCCCCCTGGAAGACCTGGACCAAGGAAACTACGTCGATCTGCTCGACTCGAAGGAATACTACACCGTCAAGCCGGTCCGGCAGGTTCGCCGCCAACGCATTAATGACAACCTTTTGGGTGACCAGCGATTTTGCCCCATGATCCGCCTTAGCGACACCCTTCGGGCTTTCGAAACGGCCGATCTGCCCGTGAAATGTCGACGAATCGTTTCCGCATATCCCCCCGAACTCCTGAAGCGGGCGCTCGGCTATCTCTACACGAAGGAAACGAAATCGTCCTTCGAGATCGAACACATCACGCCCACCTCGACCCGAACCGAGCGCTTTGTTGCATTGCTGCAATTGGCGGAACAGGAGGATTTCTGCGAGAAAAACCGGCTTATCGATCTTCAGAACCGGACGGTTGATCCTCGCTTCCGTGATTTCGACTATCGCGCCACACAGAATTACGTTGGCGAGACCGTAGCTTGGCAACACGAAAAGATTCATTTTGTGTGCCCCAAACCGGGGGATCTGGCGAAACTGATGGATGGCTTGGTCAACGCCCACAAGCGCATTGGAGCAGGCCAAGTTTCGCCTGTCGTCCATGCCGCGGCTATTGCCTACGGGTTTGTCTTCTTGCACCCCTTTGAAGATGGCAATGGCCGCATTCATCGATTCCTCATCCATAATATCCTGGCTCATCGAGGATTTACACCAGAAGGCGTGATGTTTCCCATATCGGCCGCCATGTTGAGAAATGCCCTGGACTACGATGCTTCCCTCGAAGCATTCTCCCGTCCACTGCTTCCCTTGGTGGAATACTCGCTCGATGACGAGGGACGGATGACAGTTCATAATGATACGGTCGTATGGTACCGTTATATTGACATGACTCAGCAGGCGGAAGCATTGTTCCGTTTTATCGAGCAAACCATCGAAACGGAACTTGCGAACGAGTTGGAGTTCCTGGCCAACTACGACAGGACGAAGGCGGCGATCCAGGAGATTGTGGATATGCCCGACCGGCAGATCGATCTCTTCATTCGCTTCTGCCTTCAAAACAATGGGCGGCTTTCCGAGCGGAAACGCGCGGGTTTCTTCGCCGCCTTGACGAAAGAAGAAATCGCACGCATGGAACAGGCTGTTCAAGCGGCCTATTGAATCCCAGCGCCGAACGATAATTGATGGAAGTGCGCATAAAACTCCTCCTCATCAACGATACGCATGGCGCACTCCGATCTTTCGCCATTTGAGAAGACTCGGATTCTGCCGCTTTCCCGAAACGGCCTGATCAATGCAGCCAAAAAACACCGCCTGCCTGGAAACCTTCAGACCTATATCGACGGGATCAAATCTTTCCAGGTGCCCGTCTATGCCTTGTGGGGAAACCACGAGGACTCGGTTGTAGTCTCGGATATCTTTCGCGGTGCGCCCGTAGTCGAAAACCTGCACATCCTGCATCACAGGCAAGCGTACCGAGTCGGGCTGACATTTGTCTATGGACTTGGGGGAAACCTCTTGTCAGGCATCCAAAATGCTTCAAAGACCGATTGCCGGTGGTGGCGGTAAGATATGGAGTGCGCTTTACCAGTACGGGATAAGAACTCGCTTTTTTGGGGAGAGAGTATATGCCCAAGGTCCGCGATAGGATTTGGCCGATTTAATGGTTGGGGGTTTCAGAGCTTAAAAAACCGGGTGTCGGTGACCACTGAACCCTTGGAGCGTGTCTACGACCTTTACAGCGTGATATCTCTCGCCGCAAGTGGAATTTATCCCCGGATCAGAGCATAGCTCTCCCTCATGGTCCCATCTGCTTCATCCTTGCCCGTTGTGAAGGGCGCAGGGTCAGCCCTTGAATTAGGACAAAGAGGAAATGATTTTG
>CAYXDR010000364.1:0-3674 GCA_964463515.1 uncultured Desulfobacteraceae bacterium
CCGATACCGATTCCGACCCCGACGCCGATAAAGCGGAGATTGTACTTTTTACGAGGCCATCAATGGATGACGGCCTCGAAAAAATCGAAAAAGGTATGTCCGCCGGGTTTCGGTTCGCTGTCGGGATCGATATCAAAGCTTGATGGCCCCGTAAAAAGTCCCCAAGTCGTCATTTCCCGACGCAAGAAGATGCCGGGGAATCCATAAATCGTTGGAATCACTGGATTCCGGCCTACGCCGGAATGACGGCTCCGGGACTTTTACGAATTCATCAAGCTTGATGCGGAAACTATTTCTGCCCCGATACCGAGGATGGGATTTTTTAAGGCTTTATCAATGGAAGAATCAGGGAGGGAAATCATGGAAAAGAAGAATGAAAAAAAGGTGGGTAAACACTCGGCGCTGCCTTTGGCCGATATGACGATATGTGATTCAACCGCGATGATGCTTGAAAAAGCTGAAAGGGACGGTGTGGAAACCGCTTTTCATCGTGCAAGGGATATGAAGGCGTGCCCCATCGGTGCAGACTCCGCGTGCTGTAAGCATTGTTCGATGGGCCCCTGCCGATTGAGTTCCAAGGAGCCCTACAGCAAGGTGGGCGTATGCGGAGCCACCATCGACACAGTGATGGCCAGGAACTTCTCACGCATGGTTGCAAGCGGCGCCTCCGCCCATACTGACCACGGAATGAGCATGCTCGATTTGTTCCGCGAGGTGGTTAGCGGGCATATCACCGAATATGGAATAAAGGATCCCATCAAGCTGAGGGAGGTGGCTGAATCCCTTGAAATAGAGGTGGAAGGCAGGGACACTTCCGACATCGCCATGGACGTATATCGCGAACTCGAGCGCACCTATACACAAGTGGAGGGGGAGATTCCTTTCCTCAAAAGGGCTCCGGCCAAGACTTTGGAAAACTGGAGAAAAAACGGTGTGGCTCCTAGAGGGGCGATGCGCGAGATCATGGAAATGATGCACAGAACACACATGGGCGTGGATCAGCATTATGAAAATCTTACGACCCAGTTCACACGCACAGCTCTTTCCGACGGTTGGGGAGGGTCGATGGTGGCGACCGAAATTTCAGATATCCTATTCGGCACTCCAACACCTGTTCGGGCCGAGGTTGACATGGGATGCCTTAAAGAAGATCATGTCAACATAATAATTCACGGCCATGAGCCCAATCTTTTCGAATCCATGCTCGCTTCGGTCGAAGACCCGACGCTGGTAAGGGCGGCCAAAGATGCGGGTGCCGCCGGAATTAACCTTGTAGGGATGTGCTGCTCGGGTGCGGAAATGCTTTCCAGGCACGGCATCCCCCATGCAGGCAACTTCATGTCCACCGAAGCCGTTATAATCACCGGGGCCGTGGACGCGATGGGGGTGGATGTTCAGTGTATAAAACAGGGGCTTTCGAAGGTAGCCGAGTGCTACGGCACCAGGTTTTTTACTACCAATCCCAGGGCGCGTATAGAAGGTGCGGAACATATCCCGTTCGTGGAGGACGATCCCCGGGCGTGCACAGACGCGATCGTCGAAATGGGGATCGTGAGGTTCAGGAACCGGAAATCACCCGTGGAAATACCCGCGATACGTTCGCTCGGTATCCACGGTTTCAGCCATGAATATATCAACTATATGCTGGGGGGTACATTCCGTGCGGCTTATTCTCCACTTAATGAAAACATTATCAACGGTAGGATCCGCGGCGTAGCAGGGGTCGTGGGATGTACCAATCCCAGAGTCAGGCACGATTGGGCCCATGTGGAACTGGTGAAGGAATTGATCCGCAATGACGTTTTGGTACTGCAAACCGGGTGCTCTCAGATATCCCTGGCCAAGGCCGGCTTCTATACCCCGGAAGCGGCACATCTGGCGGGTCCCGGCTTGAGAGAAGTCTGCGAGGCGGTTGGAATGCCGCCTGTTCTGGGTATGGGTTCGTGCGTGGATAACAGCCGGATCCTGATCGCCGCATCGGAAATGGTGCGTGCAGGCGGTCTCGGGGATTCCATCGCAGATCTGCCTGTCGCAGGTGCCGCTCCCGAGTGGATGAGCGAAAAGGCGATATCCATCGGGCAGTATTTTGTAGGTTCCGGGGTTTATACCGTTTTCGGAGTAACTTTCCCGATCGTTGAGGGGACCAGGTTCCATGAACTGCTGTTTGACGGTCTCGAAAAACAAGGTTTCGGGAAGTGGGGTTTCAGTGCAGATCCATACGAAATGGCACGTAAGATGGTGGATCATATCGATGGCAGGCGGCAGGCGCTCGGGTTGGACAAGAGCAGGGAACGGGTGCTGATCTCCATGGAGGACAGGAGAACACTGGAGGCGGTTTGATAAGGAATTTGCAGGGAAAAGGAGGAGCCATGAGATATCTTATCGCTGGTAACGGTGTTGCCGGGACGACCGCGGCCGAGCAGGTTCGCAAGTTCGACCCGAACGGTGAAGTGACAGTGGTAACCGAGGAGGATGTCCCGTTTTATTACCGTTTGAGACTCAATGAGTTCATTGCAGGTGAAATCGATTTAGATAAGCTGATTGCCAGGAAGGATAGCTGGTACCGTGACAACCGGATCGATCTCCGCCTGGGCGTCCGCCTCGTTGAAGGAGATCCCTCGGCACGGACTGTGAGGGACAAAGAAGGGCATGAATACAGCTATGATCGCCTGTTGATTGCAACAGGGAGCCATTCCTTCATCCCTCCCATAAATGGCGCAGGAATGGAGGGTGTTCACGCACTTCGAAGCATAGCGGATGCACGTGCGCTTGTCGATGCAGCCGGCGGAAGCACGGATGCTGTTTTGATCGGAGGTGGGCTTCTGGGTCTCGAGGCTGGAAACGCGCTTCGAAAACTGGGGAAGAAAGTGTGCGTGATCGAATTTTTTCCACGACTACTCCCCAGACAGCTCGACGAGGAAGGCGCGAAACTCCTGCGCCGAATAATGGAGGAAATGGGGTTTTCTTTCAGGCTCGGAGCGAAAACAGCCGGGATTTCTGGTGCAAATAAAGTCAGCAGCGTGGAACTGGAAGACGGAGAGACTCTCCCCGCACAGATGGTTGTGATATCGGCGGGGGTTCGTCCCAACCTGGAACTTGCGGATTCTTTCGGCCTGGATAAAGACAAGGGGATAAAAGTAGACGACACCATGAATACCAGCGTGCGGGATATTTTCGCCGCAGGCGATGTGGCCGAGCACCGGGGTATCCCCTACGGTATCTGGCCCGCAGCTTTGGAACAGGGCAAAATAGCTGGTGTAAACATGGCCGGTGGCAGCGGTCGATATGACGGTACCACCATGGCCAATACGCTCAAAGTGGTGGGTGTGGACCTGGCCTCGGCGGGAGACATCGATGCGGATGGAAAGCTTGAATCCAGGGTCGAGACCCGCGACGGGGTTTACCGGAAGGTCGTCCTGGACGGCGGCACTATAAAGGGATGTATCATGCTGGGTGACACCAGGGGTTTCAATGATATAACACGCGCGATGAAAGCTGGGACGGATGTTTCCGGTTTCGAAGACAGGCTTGTCTCCGGGGAGTTCGATTTTTCCAAATTGAAAGGTTGACGGCCCCGCCTTTTGATCTCCTACTGGATGCATGATAGAGCTCCTGCTCACAAATTATGTGAAGCAGGAGTTTTCTGTGTGCGCCTTGATATTTAGCAGAAAATC
>CAYXDR010000365.1:0-3663 GCA_964463515.1 uncultured Desulfobacteraceae bacterium
CGATGCCGATAGCGACCCCGACCCCGAGAGATATCGTTATTTTGACTTTTTACGGGTTCATCAAGGTTGATGAAACCGTAAAAAGTCCCCAAGCCGTCATTCCGGCGTAGGCCGGAATCCAGAAGTCATTGGAATCACTGGACCCCGGCCTGCGCCGGGGTGACGATAGATGGGATATTTTGACTTTTTACGACGCCATCAAGGTTGGATTGTGTAAGGTTTCCGGTCTATGAGACAGGTAGTTGTGGTTGCTGACATGAAAATCGGGCGGGTCGGAGATGTGCTGGTCACTCATGCGCTTGGGAGTTGCCTCGGCCTGATGGTCTATGATCCTCAAGAAAAAGTGGGGGGGCTGCTGCATGCAATGCTGCCGCTTTCCAAAATAAACCCGCAGAAGGCGGCTGAAAATCCGCTCATGTTCGTGGACACCGGCGTTCCAAAGCTTTTCGAAGAACTTTACGCCCTGGGGGCGCGCAAGGACAGATTGGTTGTGAAAGCGGCCGGATGCGGAAGGCCGATCGGAAACAACGAGCTTTTTAAAATAGGGGAACGGAATTATACGGTGCTCAAGAAGATTTTATGGAAAAACAGCATTCTCCTGGAATCCGAAGATGTGGGAGGCACCGCCAGCCGAACGGTTTATATGCATGTGTCCACCGGGCGCACCATGATAAGCAGCAACGGTAAGGAGATGGAGCTTTGAGCGGGCTGGATCTGGATAAAATCATTCAAAAGGTAGAGTCTTTCCCGTGTATGCCCGCGGCCGCGGCCAGGCTCCTGGAGCTGGCTGAAGACCCTGAATGCGAAGTGGCCCAAATAGAACGGATACTTCGCACGGACCCGGGATTGACCGCCAACGTGTTGAAGTTGACCAATTCGGCCTATTACGGTTTTCAGTCGCGGGTGGGATCCATCAGGCAGGCGGTCGTTCTGCTGGGCTTGAAACGGCTGGTTCAGGCTGTTGTAGCTTCCTGCCTGAAAGGATTGATGAACGACTCGGTGGAAGGCTACGACCTTCCCTCGGGGGAACTCTGGCGGCATGCCATCGCCTCCTCGGTGATAGCCGAAGGGCTGGTCGCGGAACTCAAAATTCCGGTTAAGGATGATGTTTTTACCGCAGCCCTTGTTCATGATCTGGGTAAAGTCATCCTGGGCCGCTATGTCAAGCGGGAGTGGGCTACCATAGAAGAGATAGTCAAGGGCGGAGTTCCCTTTCAGACTGCGGAGCACATGGTTCTTGGAACGGATCATGCGGAAGTAGGCAGCCGGCTTCTTTCCAGGTGGGCCTTTCCGGTGGAAATCGTAAATGCCGTCAGATGGCACCACGACCCCGATGCTGCGGACGTGCGCCATGTGTTGATAGATATAGTTCATATTACAGACGTTCTTTCCCTGATGATGGGTATGGGTATGGGAAGGGAAGGACTTTCATACGAACCTTCCCGGTCCGTTTGCACCCGCCTGGGAATAACCCACGCGGAACTGGAGCGCACCGCCAGCAAAGCGATGCAATGGGTGGACGGGTTGGCTGAAAGCTGACGCCCCATGGCCTTAAGCGAATGATGCAGGCGGAACCGGGAAATACAGGGGTTTCGAAATGGCGCTCAATGTTCTTATTGTAGACGACAGCATGGTTATGCGGACGATGATACTCAAGACGATCCGTATGAGCGGCGTCGAACTGGGTAAAATCAAACAGGCCGCAAACGGGCAGGAAGGCCTCGATGCACTCAAAGAGGATTGGATCGACCTGGTGTTTCTGGATATCAACATGCCTGTGATGGGAGGGGAGGAAATGATCCTCCGCATGAAGGAAAGTGAACTGACAAGAAACATCCCGGTGGTGGTGGTTTCGACCGAGGGCAGTGCCACGAGGATAGAGAGGGTGGAATCCCTCGGCGCGCGGTTCGTTCACAAGCCGTTTTCCCCGGAAACGATTCGGGATGTGATATTGGATGTAACCGGAATTGGAGGCGGGCGATGAGCGGAGACATCAAGGACCTTCTCGCTCATGTGACTGCAGAGACACTCGAAGGCCTGGCTTTCGTGTTCGCTTTCGACGAGGGGGAAACCAGGGTGCCTGACGGTGCGTGTGTCAGGGTTGATTTTTCGGGACCTTTCGCCGGGGCATTTTTCCTGTCGGCCGATGAGCTGTTGCTGGACGAGATTACCAGAAACATGCTCGGGCTGGATGATGATAGTCGAGTATCCCAATCTCAGAGAGAAGATGCGCTCAAGGAGGCCGCCAATGTGATCTGCGGAAACCTGCTGCCAGAGGTGGGGGGGAAGGATGCGGTTTTCGACCTCATACCCTCGGGGGTTTTCAGCGAGGGCCTGGATCGCGCTTTGAACGGCGAAACACCGTCGTGCGAAGTGACCTTGAGCGTGGATGAATCAGTTTGCAGGGTTTCATTGTGTGTCGAGGACGAAGAGCGCCTCGATGGATTGATGTAAATGTACCAAGAGGTACTGAAGGATGATCAGGGTCCTTATTGTTGATGATTCGGCCATAGTTCGGAAAATTCTGACTGATGAGCTTTCCAAGTACGATGATATAGAGATCGTGGGAAGCGCTGTTGATCCCTATGTTGCAAGGGACAAGATCATCAAGCTTTCGCCCGATGTAATAACCTTGGATCTCGAAATGCCAAGGATGGACGGCCTGTCTTTTCTGGCAAGACTGATGAAACACCACCCAATGCCGGTTGTTGTGGTCAGTTCCCTTACTCCAAAGAACAGTGAAACCGCTTACCGGGCGCTCGAACTGGGTGCAGTGGAAGTGCTGGCTAAACCTGGTTCAGCCTACTCCACCCAGGATGTGAGTCGGCATGTGGCGCGTGCGGTGAGGGCCGCCGCCTCCGCCAGCATAGAAAAGGAGAGAAAGATCCAATCCGAGGGCCTAACCGTTCCCCAACCCCGGAATTTTCAGCTCAAAACAACCAACAAGGTACTTGCCATAGGCGCTTCCACCGGAGGAACCAAGGCGATAGAAACAGTTTTGAGCGGGCTGCCTCCCAATTGCCCCGGAACGGTTATAGTGCAGCACATGCCGGAGCATTTCACCACGACATTCGCGGGAAGGTTGAATGAAATTTCGGCAATGGAGGTGCGTGAGGCGGCCGACTACGATCACGTGGTGGCCGGGGTCGCCCTGGTCGCACCGGGCAACCGCCACATGGTCCTGGTCAGAAGCGGTGGTGTTTACCTGGTCAGGGTGAAGCACGGTCCCCGTGTTCATTATCAGCGCCCGAGTGTCGATGTACTGTTCCAGTCGGTTGCCAGGCATGCGGGCCCCAACGCTGTGGGGGTTCTGCTTACCGGGATGGGCGCCGACGGGGCCAGGGGGCTTGCGGCGATGAAGGAGAAAGGCGCTCATACAGTCGTTCAAAACGAAGAAACCTGCGTGGTTTTCGGTATGCCCAGGGAGGCTATCAGGCTCGGGGCCGCATCCGAAATCCGGCCGCTTCAGACAATTTCTCATGCCGTGGTGGATTCTTTTCGAAACGACCATGGAACCCAACCTCGCAGTTGATCCTTTTGCCGTTCTGGCATGTAAATTGAATCTGTTAATATAGAGACATTCGCCGACGCCGATAAGCCGGGGATGGTACTTTTTACGAGTCCATCACATTTGATGGCATCGTAAAAAGTCCCCTGCCCGTC
>CAYXDR010000366.1:0-3657 GCA_964463515.1 uncultured Desulfobacteraceae bacterium
TTCGGCCAACTGCCTTAAAAACGCGAATATTACGATGATCGGCGAGCTTGTTCAGAAGACCGAGGCCGAGATGCTCAAGACCAAGAATTTCGGCAGAAAATCTCTCAACGAAATCAAGGCGATTCTGGAAGAAATGGGCTTGTCGCTGGGGTTAAAACTTGACAACTTTCCTCCTCCCGGCAGTGTTGTTCCGTCGGAAGGGGATACAGACAATGAGGAAGAGGATCAATGAGGCACAGAAAAGCCGGCAATCAACTGGGGCGTAATACGTCGCACAGGAGGGCTATGTTGCGGAACATGGTAACCTCCCTCCTGAAGCATGAGCAGATAGTGACTACCGATACCAAGGCGAAATGTGTCCGGCCGCTGGCGGAAAAAATGATCACCCTGGCGAAGAAGGGAGACCTCCATGCCCGGAGAATGGCCCTTTCCTACATGCAGGACAAGGCAGTCACTCACCGCCTTTTTGAAGAGATCGGAGGGCGTTTTACGGATCGTCAGGGAGGATATGTCAGGATAGTGAAAAAAGGCGTCCGCAAGGGTGACGGAGCCTCTCTTTCGGTTGTTCAGCTCGTCAGTAGAAGCGATGAGAGCAAAAAAGGGAAAAAGAAGAAGAAAGGCAAGGCCGGCAAGGCTAAGGCCGCTGCAGAATCAGCGCCGAGGGCTCCGGAGACTCCGGCTTCCGAGGACGACAGCGGGGCCGGCGCAGAGAAATGAACGCAGGCCCGAATACAACATACCCCCCCTGCCGATGGTCGGCTCGGGGGTTTTTTTTGCGGTTGAATTGGAGATGCCATGAGCATTCTTATACACGGCGGATTGGTGCTGGATACGGCCGCCGGGCGGTTCGAGCGGCTGGATGTCTTGACGCAGGGCGATAGAATCGCTGCGTTGTACCCGCCGGGTGAAGAGGTTGAAATTCCAAAGGGTACAGGGAAAATCGACGCAGCCGGGAAGCTCGTGCTTCCCGGGCTCGTGGACATGCACGTGCACCTCCGTGAGCCGGGCTATGAGCACAAGGAAACCATAGCAAGCGGTGCGCTTGCGGCTGTTGCAGGAGGTTTCACGTCTGTTGCCTGCATGCCGAACACCAATCCTGTAAACGATTGCGTGGAGGTTACCGAATTCATAAAAAGCGCCGGGATCAAGGCGGGCTTTGCGCGGGTATATCCCATTGCCGCCGTGAGCATCGGGCAGGCCGGGGAGAGGCTGGCCGATTTTGCCGCTCTCAAGGCGGCGGGTGCCGTGGGGGTATCGGATGATGGCTTTCCGGTTGTGGACAGCTCCCTCATGCGAAAGGCCCTCGAGGAGGCCTGCCGGTGCGGGCTCCTGCCGGTTTCGCATTCCGAGGATCCGTGGCTTTCGCGCGGGGGAGTGGTGAATGAGGGGGAGGTGGCCGAAAAATTGGGAGTTGCCGGCATCCCTGCCGCTTCCGAGGAAATAATGGTGTTCCGGGAGATAATGCTCGCTAAACTCACCGGCTGCCCGGTTCATATCGCCCATGTTAGCACCGGGGGAAGCGTGGAGATCATAAGGAGGGCGAAACAGGAGGGGATTGCCGTAACAGCGGAGACGGCGCCCCATTATTTCAGCCTGGATCACACGGCGGTGATGAAGTATCATGCAAACGCCAGGATGAATCCGCCCCTGCGGGGGCCGGAAGACGTGGTTGCGATAAAAAAGGGGCTTTCCGAGGGTGTGATCGATGTGATAGCAACCGACCATGCCCCCCATGCGCCTTGGGAAAAGGCCGCGGGCTTGAAGGAGGCACCCTCCGGGATCATCGGGCTTCAGACCGCGCTTTCCCTGACCCTTGAGATTGTGAGGGAGGGGGTGCTGGCGCTTCCTGAAGCTCTAGGTAAACTCACCATCGCCCCTGCAACTCTTCTGGGCATTGCCGCGGGGGTTATCCGGGAAGGAGGGCCCGCGGACATTGCGGTCGTGGACGAAAATGCGCAATACATTTTCGAGGAATCCATGGTGTTGTCGCAGAGTTGTAACAGTCCTTTTATCGGAATGAAATTAACCGGGCGCAATTTGGCTGCCGTTGTTGGAGGAAGGCTTGTCTGGCAGTGAACAGGGCCGAATACTGATCGTTGATGACGAAAGGAGCATGATCGAGTTTCTCGAGATTATGCTCACACAGGAGGGCTACGAGGTTTTTTCCGCCGAGAGCGGGCAGGAGGCCTGCCGGGCGATCGACAAAGAAAAATTCGACCTCGTTATCACCGATATCCGTATGAAGGGAATCGACGGGATCGAGGTGCTCAGGAAGGCCAAATCCGTGGACCGCGGCATGACAGTCGTGTTGATTTCCGCATTCGCCACCGCCGAAACTGCCGTCGAGGCGATGAAGGAAGGCGCATACGATTTTATTCCAAAGCCTTTCAAGGTGAGGGATTTCAAGCGCCTTGTCAGCGAGGCCCTCCAGAGCCGCAGGCATCCCGGTGCCGGTGAAGGCGAGGAAAAAAGTGAGCTTCACTTCGGCTGCCTGGTGGGCGAAAGCCCTCAGATGAAGAAGGTATACGAACTTGTCAGGAGGGTGGCCGGCACCAGGACCAACGTGCTTGTATCGGGGGAAAGCGGCACCGGCAAGGAGTTGGTTGCAAAGGCGATTCACGGCTTGAGCGAGAGAAGGGAAAAGCCCTTTGTGGTGATAAACTGCGCGGGGCTTCCGGAAACCCTGATAGAGAGCGAGCTTTTCGGATACAAGAAAGGCGCGTTTACAGGTGCCCAGGCGGACAAGGCAGGGCTTTTCGAAACCGCGGACGGGGGCACGGTGTTCCTGGACGAGATCGGCGAACTTACAGCGGCCATACAGGTCAAGCTCCTTCGGGTGATCCAGGAGCGCAGGTTCACTGCCGTGGGGGACACCCGGGAAAAGGGCGTCGATGTACGCATAATTTCCGCCACGAACAAGGACCTCGAAAACGAAGTGATCGAAAAAAGGTTCAGGGAGGATCTTTTTTTCAGGCTGAACGTGATACACATCCCCATGCCGCCTTTGAGGGAAAGAGAAGGGGATCTGCCGCTTCTCGCCGATTATTTCCTGCGCAAGTTTGCGGGGGAAATGGGAAAGGAGATCCGGAAAATATCCGCCTATGCCATGGATATCCTGGGGCGTTATTATTTTCCCGGAAACGTGCGAGAGCTTGAAAACATCATAGAAAGAAGCGTTGCGCTCGAAACATCCAATATCGTGCTCCCGGAAAGCCTGGCACTTTCCAATTTCAGGTGTGCTCCTGATGAGCCGGCCGCACAGGAGCTGCCCGAATCCGAGGAAATAAAGCTGGACAAAGTGCTCGAAAACGTGGAGCGTCGGTGCGTGCTCGATGCGCTCGAGCGTGCCGGAGGCTCCAGGCGGCGTGCCTCGGAATTCCTCGGCATCACCATGCGTTCCCTCCGCTACCGGCTGGACAAGCTGGGCATCAACCTCGATGACTGACAGTGCGCGCAGCGAACGGTTCAAACAAAAAGATGAACTACAAAGATGAAAAATGAACCGCGAAATCTCTCGCCCGCTCGCCCTGCTCGCTAGAGCCGCAGAGAACACAGAGAACCGCAGAGAAGAACCAAAAGCAGATCACAGGGGGGGTGAGTAGCAGGGCACGGCTGATGGAGCCATGCCCCCTCCTGGTCACCAGGAAGGTGTCAGAT
>CAYXDR010000367.1:0-3651 GCA_964463515.1 uncultured Desulfobacteraceae bacterium
GAAGACGAAACATTTCGACTCAAAAGAGTCTGGGAGACCTTCAAAGACGCTTCTTTTGCCTTTCTGCTTCCTCTCATAATCCTCGGAGGCATTTTTGGCGGAATCGTTACGGCCACCGAAGGAGCTGGACTAGCGGTGGTCACATCTCTTTTCCTCGGTGCCGTTGTTTATAGGGAACTGGACTTCAAACATCTCAAAAAAGCCGTGGTCGAAGGCGCAATTTCCACCGCTGTGGTCATGCTGCTCGTGGCTTCTTCGGCACTTATCGGAACGTACCTCACCGAACTTCGGGTGCCCCAGCAACTGGCACAGGCAATCCTCGACTTTACCTCCAACCGCTACGCGGTGCTTGCGCTCCTGAACCTATTTTTCCTGGCCATCGGATGTTTTTTACATTCGGCGGCAGCGATTATCCTGGTGGTGCCCATAGTCATGCCTTTGGTGAACGCCGTGGGTATTGATCCGGTGCACTTCGGCCTGGTGGTGACTTTGAACCTGGGTATCGGCCAGCAGACCCCGCCGGTTGCAAGCGTGCTGATAACATCGTGTTCGGTAGCGAAGGCGGACATATGGGCAGTAAGCAAGGTTAATGTATATTATGTCGCGGTGATCGCCATCGTGTTAATACTGGTCACCTATGTCCCTGCCATACCGATGTCACTCGTAAACCTTTTCTACGGAGGATAAGGGGATGCCCGTATCACGCTGACCGATCTTCTTTCCGCCCCAGGCAACGAGCTTCCCTGGGGCTTATTTTTATGGGTCTTTTCGGAACACTGACAAATGCCTGACCCCTTACCGATTTCAGCCTTCATAGCGCTTTCCCGCGAAAAAGACTTTACGTTCATGGCAATTAAGTATACTTAGGACGGACGCATTGGCCTACCCGGAAAAACGCGTCTCAGGCCGGGTGGAATGAAAACTTTTTTATTATCGAAAAGGAGGTAGAACAGCGATGGCTATGACCTTCATGGAAGGAAACGAAGCCATAGGCCTCGGCGCCCTCGCAGCGGGATGCCGCTTTTTTGCCGGTTATCCGATAACTCCGGCAACGACGGTTTTCGCCTCGATGGTAAGGCTTCTTCCCTCGGCAGGAGGGATATGTCTTCAATGTGAGGATGAAATTGCATCCACCGGCGCCTGTCTGGGAGCATCGATGGCGGGCCTGAAGGTGATGACCGCCACATCGGGCCCCGGCATCAGTCTATACAGCGAACATATATCATTTGCCATAGGAAGCGAAATTCCCATCGTGATAGTCGACGTCCAGCGCCTGGGGCCGTCAACCGGCTCCGCCACAAGGGGAGCCGACGGAGACATACAGTTTCTCCGCTGGGGAAACAGCGGCGGAATTCCGGTTATAGTTCTTGCACCCGTCGATGTCCGGGACTGCTACGAATTGACGGTACATGCCTTCAACCTTGCCGAGGAATTCCGATGTCCGGTTTTCATTGCGTCGAACAAAGAAATCGGTATGACACGGGAAAGCGTGGACATGGATATGTGGGTAACACCCCCACTGAAGGAAAGAATGCGCGCGCCCGAACAGGCGCCTTATCTGCCGTTTGCTATTCCCGATAAAACCGGCGTGCCTCAGTTTCTGCCCATCGGCGGAAAGATCCCTGTTCGCCAGACATCTTCTACACACGGTGAGGACGGTTTTATTACCATAGACCCGGCCCTGATCGAGACAGGGCGCCGCAGGCTGGGTGACAAAATCCTCAAGGGCTTAAACCGGTTTACCTTTTTCGATGAACAAATCGCCGAAGGAGCCGACACTCTCGTGATCACCTATGGAGTAACTGCACGGGCGGCAATGGCTGCACTGCGAAACCTTCAGGCATCTGGACTTGAGGTGTCGCTTCTGATTTTGAAGACCCTCTGGCCTGTGCCTGAGCAGCTGATCACCGCCAAGGCGAAAGCATACAGGCGAATCGTAGTGGTGGAAATGAACCTCGGCCAATATGTCCGCGAAATTCAAAGGGTGCTTACCGGCAAAGAAATTGAATTCCTGGGACATATGAACGGCGACCTCATTTCTCCCTCGATGATCGAGGAGGTGATAAAAAATGACTAGTCTTATCAATAAAAAGCGCCCGCCGGCTTACTGTCCCGGATGTTCACACGACACTGTCACCAAGGCCCTCGACAAGGCTTTCCAGTCGATGGGGCTGGAGGGGAACCAGGTCGCCATCGTAAGCGACATAGGCTGTTCCGGGCTTTTCGATACTTTTTTCAACACGCATGCCTTCCATGGGCTCCATGGCCGGGCACTCACCTACGCCACGGGCATAAAGCTCGCACAGCCTCACCTGACCGTGGTAGTCACGATGGGCGACGGGGGCCTGGGTATCGGGGGTGCACATTTGGCTGCAGCTTGCCGTCGAAATGTCGACCTCACGCTCCTTGTCCTGAATAATTTCAATTATGGAATGACCGGCGGGCAATGCTCCTTTACGACACCGCCTGATGCCGTTGTCGGGTCCGGGTTTTTGAACAGGCTCGAACGTCCGATGGACGCGGCGGAGCTGGTACGGGCGGCAGGAGCCCCCTTTGTAACCAGGTGCTCCAGCTACCGGAAAGACCTCCCCGAAAAAATAGAGGAAGCCATAAAGTTCAACGGCTTCTCCGTGATGGACATCTGGGGCATCTGCACCGGCAGATACAGCAAGCGAAACAAGCTGACACCATCTGTGATAGATCAAAATCTTGGTGCCTTGCCGCCTTTGGATGGTCCAGTTGAATGCAACCTCAGGGATGAATACGGAAGCCTCTACCGTAAGGTGGCCTCCATGGAAAAGAAGCCTTCTCCACCGCAGGCCATAGAAGCAGGATTCGAGGCTCCCTCCCTGCGTCGAGAAGAAATCGTACTGCTTGGAAGCGCCGGGCAAAGGATACTTACCGCCGGCGAAATCCTTTGCATGGCCGGCATGAACGCGGGGCTCAGAGCAACCCAGAAAAACGAGTACAACATCACTGTGCTGCGAGGCCCTTCTGTCAGTGAGCTGATCCTCTCACCCGAAGACATCCTCTTTACAGGCATCGAAAAACCCACTGTGATGGTGGCACTCGCAGATGAAGGGGTTGCACGACGAAAGGCGCTTATCTCGTCTCTCGACAAGGGGTCCCTTGTGCTCCGAGTGAAAGGAGTTGAACTGCCCTCCACAGGCGCAGAAGTTCACACTGTCGATCTAAAGGCCCAGGGATTAAAATCCCCTGATTTCGCCCTTGCCTCACTCGCCGTACTGGCGAAAATGGAAAGGGCGGTAACAATGCTCATGCTCAGGGCGGCCGTGGAGGGAAGGTTCAAAGGCTCGGTTCGGGAGCAAGCCCTTTCGGTGGTTGAAAATGCGAAGCCATAAAGTCGATTGGATTCTTACCATTGGACTCTGAGAGATTGAGAATATGAAGGTCCTGCAGTGGCGTAGGGGCCGGGGGGGGTCGATACGGAAGATTCACTTCGGGATTTGGTAGATCGAGAGGCTGACTTCGGGGCAAAAATATAAACTTTTATTTAAATTTTAATCAGTTTCCATCCGGTATTTCCGGATGGGCACAAATTTCTTAGGCTCATCCGACTGTAACGTACTTTTCCCGCTGAGGCGCGCATGGATATCAAAAATAAAACTGCAGGCCCATTTGAACGGAATG
>CAYXDR010000368.1:0-3647 GCA_964463515.1 uncultured Desulfobacteraceae bacterium
GATCCCGGATCAGGTCCGGGATGACGGGCAGGGGACTTTTTACGGTTTCATCAACATTGAATGGTTCGTGGATCCAAGGGGAAAAAACAACCAGGGAAAAGGCAATTTTTGAGAGCACAGTATGTGGAAGCGGATAGGCCTTCGCAGCCGTATTTTTATGCTTTTGACCGCCCTCGTGACAATCACGGTGGGCGGGGGGGCAGTCATGGTCTGGTACACCTACCGGATGCAGGGGCTGGTAACCGGCGTCATTCATGGGCACATAGAGGCTTTTCAGGCTGCAGAAATGCTCCAGACGGCTCTTTCATCACAGAAAGGCTTTGTTTCCTACTACCTTCTCGACGGCGATACGGCATGGCTGAAAAGGCTGCAGGAACACCGTCAAATTTTCAAAGAAAGACTAAACTATGCACGCACGCTTGTGACAAGCAAGGAACAGGGCAGTCTGCTCGACCGAATTGAAACCGAGTACTTGATTTATGTAGCTGCAAAGGATCGAGTCATTTCCCATTATAAATCCGGGGACATCAACGAGGGAGCCAGACTTCACTCCGAGATAAGAAAACATTTCGACCGCATAAATGATCTTTGCCGTGAATTGAAAAGTTCATATACCCGCCGCCTTGAAAAAATGCAGATCGATGCAGGAAATGAAGCAGCCCACTTGAGGGTCATCGCCGGAACGGCGATTTTTCTGGTTCTAATGCTGGCTCTTTCGCTGGCATTCACTTTAGTGCATCAGATCCTGGGACCACTTCGAAGGCTGGCTTATGAAACGAACCTGGAGACGATGCTGCCGGATGAAGACGATGAAGTCAAGGCTCTCAGCCGTAGTGTACGTGGATTGATCGAAGATTTCGACTTCACTCATTCCGAACTGGAACGTAGCAGGGAGACCCTGATCCAGGCGGAAAAGATGGCTATGGTGGGAAGGCTTGCAGCCGGCATGGCCCACAGCATACGCAACCCTTTGACATCCGTAAAAATGAGGCTTTTCTCTCTCAAACGAAGCCTGGAACTGACATCCGAACAGCAGGAGGATTTCGATGTCATTTCCCAGGAAATCCGGCACACCGACACGATTGTTCAAAATTTCCTTGAATTTTCCCGCCCGCCGAAGCTGAAGATTCAAACAATAAGTCCGTCGGAAATAGTCGATTTCGCCGTGCAGCTTATGAGACACCGCATAGAATCATACGGCGTCAGGCTGGATATCAGGAGAAATTTCGATATGCCGATGGTTGCCGCCGACCCGGAGCAACTCAAAGAGGTCATCGTCAACATTATTGTAAACGCCTGTGAGGCTATGCAGGGCGGAGGCAGGATCCTGATCACCGAGGCAAGAGGTAGAGATGAAATAATCGGAGATGCGGTTTATATCCGTATCGAGGATAACGGCCCGGGAATAAGCACCAAGAACCAGGGTCATGTATTCCAGCCCTTCTTCACCACAAAGGAAGAAGGCACAGGGCTAGGCCTCAGCATTGCATCCCGGATCGTCGATGAGCATAAAGGCAGGCTGACATTCAAATCCAAAAAATTTGACGGGACCACCTTTACGATAGTCCTTCCGGTTAAGGAGTAAAAAGTGAGGAAAAGCTTCGAGCGGCTTTTGAAAGAAGAAGGCTACGAGGTCATAGGCGCCCCTTCCGGGGAGGCTGGGCTTGATAGAACTAAAGCGGAAAACCCGGACCTTGTAATTTTGGATATGCGACTTCCGGGGATGAACGGGCTGGATACATTCCGGGCGATTCATCGTATGGAACCGAAGCTCCCGGTGATCATCATGACCGCCTTCGGTACCACCGAAACCGCCATCGAGGCGACCAAAATGGGGGCTTTCGACTACGTGCTGAAACCGTTCGATATCCCCGAAATGTTGTCCGTAATCAAGCAGGCACTGGAGGCCAACCGATTTATGCGTTCCCCTGTGGACATGGACCCGGGGGTAAAGGCCTGTTCCCGGGAGGCTATCATAGGACGCAGCAAACCCATGCAGGATGTTTATAAGGCAATCGGGAGGGTGGCCTCGACCGATGCCACGGTTCTCATCCGAGGGGAATCCGGGACAGGGAAAGAACTTGTGGCCCGGGCGCTTTACCAGCACAGCCTTCGTTCCGAAAAGCCCTTCCTGGTGATCAACTGCGTGGCAATACCTGAAAACCTTCTTGAAAGTGAGCTCTTCGGTTATGAAAAAGGGGCTTTTACAGGGGCCGCCCATCGACGGGTCGGGAAAATGGAGCAGGCCGACGGCGGCACCATATTCCTCGATGAAATCGGCGATATGCCTTTCAGCATACAGGCAAAGATCCTGCGCCTGCTTCAGGAAAAGAGCATCGAGAGACTGGGCGGCAGGGAGCCAATCCCTGTCGATGTCCGTATTCTTGCCGCTACCAACCGGGATCTCGAATCCGCACTCGACATGGGTAAATTCCGGGAGGATTTGTATTTCCGGCTGAAGGTCGTAACAATTCGGCTACCTCCGCTTCGGGAACGTAAAGACGACATAGCCTTGCTCACCGAATATTTTCTTGCCAAATTTTCGGCGGAATCCGACGCCATGAATCCCGGTATCACTCGGGAGGCTACGGTGCTCTTGTGTGACTATCACTGGCCGGGAAACGTCCGCGAACTTGCAAACACGATTCAAAAAGCCTTGATTTTTAACCGGGGCGGCCCTATAGGCCTGGCGGACATCACCCAGGCAATAAGCAAAACGGCCCAGGCAAATGAACAGCCTGGCACCGAAATAGAAGAAAACATCAAGCAATGGATACGGCAGGCATTTACTTCCGACCAACAGGAAAATATGTTTGAATCCTGCCTTGATCGTATCGGCGGTATGATTGTAAGCGAAGCATTGAAAATAACGGATGGAAACCGCTCAAAGGCGGCCAAGCTTCTTGGCCTGTCCAGGCCCACCCTGCACGCAAAAATCGAAAAATATGGTTTAAAATTGGAAACCAATGTGAAACCAGGTTAACGATCAAACCCTTCCGGTTTTACACAATGTCAAATATTTTGACATCTCACCTGTAAGCTGCACTACACTTGGTGAAGCTTAATGACTTTCCCCTTGCGTTATTTTGAAATATTTTCAACATTAAGCTGCCTGGCACACGGATTGCTTAATGATTTTCAACATATTTCTTTGGCTTCTATATTGCTTTAAAGAAATGTTTACATGGATCATAATCGAGGAGGTATGTGAGCCGGCCTTTTACAGTCCTGATCGCAGAGCGAAACCGCCATATCAGGGACCTCATAAAACGCGAGATATCCGCCGAAGGCTATCATGTTTACACCGCCGCCAACGCTGATCAACTCCTTGCCGCGGCATGCCAAGGAAAGTCCCCGGATATAATTGTTCTTGATCTTGATTTGCCTGACGCCGGAACGTTCGGAATTATAAAAGAAATTCAGTCGTTAGCCCCCGGCATCCCGGTTATCGTACATGCACTGACGCTGCAGGCAGCCCAGTTGTCAGTGGACGACGCGGTCATTTTTGTAGAAAAACGGGAAAACAGCATCGATCAGCTCAAGACAGTGATCGATGATATTCTGGGGCCGTTTCCGCACCGCATACAAAGCCGCTAAATGACCTCGATGGCAAGAATGATGGCATCGTAAAAAGTCAAAATCCGCCC
>CAYXDR010000369.1:0-3646 GCA_964463515.1 uncultured Desulfobacteraceae bacterium
GATCACATTGGCGGTGTAACCGGACATGAAAAGGGTCTTTATCCCCGGGCAGTGGTTTTCCAGTTCGGAAGAAAGCTCCTTCCCGTTCATCTCAGGCATCACCACGTCGGTCATCAAAAGGTCGATTGTGTCTTCGCAGGCCCCGGCAAGTTCAAGCGCCTCACTGGGAGCCCCTGCAGCCAGCACACGGTAGCCTAACCTTTCAAGCATTGCTTTTCCCATTTTAAGAAGGGTCGGCTCGTCTTCGACAAGAAGCACGGTCTCATTGCCCTCGAGCGGAGAAAAAACTTTGGATCTTACCTGCATATCGGCTGGCTCTTTCATGTGCTGCGGCATGTAAATCCTGAAAGTTGTGCCTTCCCCGGGTTCGCTGTAAACATTTATATACCCGTCATTCTGCTTCACGATGCCGTAAACCGTCGCCAGCCCCAGGCCGGTTCCTTTGCCCACATCCTTGGTCGTGAAAAAAGGATCGAATAAATTGGAAAGAATCTCCTTTTCTATTCCACACCCATCGTCGCTTACCGCAAGCATCACGTAATTGCCAGGCTTGAAACCCGCCCTGTCGGCACAGTAATTCTCATCAAGCGTTACGTTTGCCGTCTCGATTGTCACTTTGCCGACCCCTCTAATGGCATCCCTGGCATTTACGCACAAATTGGCAAGAACCTGGTCAAGCTGGGTGGGATCCATGTTGACTGGCCAAAGAAATTTTCCGGGGTGCCAGGAAAGATCTATTTCTTCCCCGATCAGGCGCCTGAGCATCTTGAGCATTTTCTCAACGGTTTCGTTCAGGTCAAGCACTTTGGGCGAAATGGTTTGGCGCCGGGCATAGCCCAACAATTGACGGGTAAGCTCGGATGAACGCTTGGCAGCCTTGCGGATTTCAGTGAGATCATTGAAAAGCGGAGCATCTTGACTCAGGGTATCTAAAGCAAGCTCTGTGTGGCCGATAATCACGCCAAGCATGTTGTTGAAGTCATGGGCAACCCCGCCTGCAAGCCTGCCCACGGATTCCATCTTCCGGGCCTGCGCCAGTTGGCTTTCCAGTTTTTTATGTTTCTCTTCGGCTCGTTTCTGGACCGTAATGTCCCGCACCCATTCCATGAACATTTGGACGTTGTTTTTTTCATCCAGAAGAGGGATGATACGCAGATCCACCCACGTTCCGTCCGGCAGCATCATTTCTTCCTGAATGGGCTTCCGGGTTTCCAGAACCGTTTTTGCCCGGCAATCCGGGCACAAGGCGTCAAGGCCGCGATAGGTTTTATGGCATTTCGTATTCAGAATCCGTTTGTTTTCCGGAACTGCTGCAAACCCCTGCCAGTTGCTGTACAGGATATCCATTTCAGGGCTGTGAATCGAAATCATGTCAGGAACAACACCGAGCATTTTCTGAAATCGCCGTTCACTCTCAAGTAGCGCTTCTTCCGACCGCTTACGTTCTGTGATGTCATCAAAGATAACAAACCTGCCAGTTACATTGTCCCGGATCTTGATCGGCCCGGCGGATGTTCTTACATCAATCTCTTGGCCGTCTTTTCGCTTTCTGATTATCTCGACACCCTTAATACCCGCGATTGCCTTCTTATCAAGGTCTTTAGCTTCTGTATCGCGAAAACGCTCAGGGCAAATGAGATCATCTATGACCTTTCCTCGTGCTTCTTCCGATGAATAGCCGAAGATCCGTTCAAAGCCAGAATTCATTTCCAGAATATGATTTTCGATGTCAAGCAGCACAATCGCCTCGCCCGAGTAATCGAACAAAGACCTCAACTGTTCGCGTTGGGCCTCCAGTGTCTCCTCTGTGTGCTTTCGTTCGGTTATGTCTGTAGCAACGCCGAGCATACAATTCGGCATTAAATCCGAAGAAAGCGGAACCTTGATCGTATGGAACCAATTCTGTGTACCGTCGCCCCTGGTAAAAACCTCCTCGGAGATGCTTTTCACTGTTTCGCTGTTTATAACGTCCTGATCATCGGCCAGAAATTTTTTTGCTTCCTTCGGGTCAAGACTCCCTTCCCCGGTTAAATCGAAGTCCGTCCTCCCGAGCATCTCTTCTTTCGAAACACCGTAGAGATTTGCAATGGCGTTATTGACCAATACATACCTGCCATGCCGGTCTTTTATGAAAATGCAGTTAGGAGATGCATCGATTACCTGGCGCAAAAATTTTTCGCTGTATCTCAAAGCCTCTTCGGCTCGTTTGCGATCGGTGATGTCCATAATGTTTCCGATTACCCTTATCACCCTCTTACCATCAAATACAGGCTGCGCCAAAGTCTGGATCCACCTCCGGTGGCCATTGACGGTTGTGAATGGAAACTCCAGGTCGTAGGGGATCCCCTCATTCACACAGCGGAGAAAAGCCTCTTTAATGCGCGGCCGGTCGTCCGGGTCATAGCAGGAAATGCTGAGATCAACGTGCTCTGGGGAACAGGCCTCAACCTCTCCCGGTCTCAATCCGTGGATACGGTAAGTTTCGTCGGTCCAAGTCATCGTCTGGTTTTCAACATCCCATACCCATCCACCGATTTTGGCAATTTTCTGGGTCGCATCCAGCACGTCGAGGCTGTTCCGCAGTGCCTCTTCAGTCTGTCTGCGTTCGGATTCAACCCGTTCCAATTCCATAACCCTTTGTTCCAATTCGACGTAGGTAGGCTTTTCAGACATAATTACCGCCTTTGTCTTGAGATCCCTATAAAAATTATTAGTATCAAAAGGCTATTTACAACCATAGCAGTTCACAATAAGCTGTTAAAAAAATAATATAGGTGGGTTCATTGTAATTTGTCAACTAATAACCAAGCAACGATGGTTGAAATTCAGCAAACTCTCAAGTTGCCGCCTGCACCCTGGGTACCTCGGTGCCCCCCCCCTGCATGAGGCAGTTGTACTACCGATCCTCATGTCTTCTTCAGACACTTTCTGGATTCACAAATCTGCCAAGGAAGAGGATGCTCCCGGTCACGTTGTCCTTGATGAGAAAAAGAAAGGGATGGTCCGCTTTGAATGTATTAATTTTAGGAAGACTTGTTTTCATTGCCACAGCAGTTGCTGCGGCGGCTTCTGTTCCTTCCTCGTTGACTTCCACAAACGCTTTGTGAAGAACCGACTGGACGAAAAATGTCCTTGTACCATCCATTCCGGAAAAATCAGCTGGACCGAAAGCCTTGCAAATTCCCAGTGCTTTCAGGGGCTTGTTAAGTTCAAATGTTCCCCACGTGATTTTGAACTTGGGGAGGTAGACATTGACATTCTGCCGGGACATGCGGGAAGCCCATGAATCGAAATTTTTCAGCGTGAGTTGATCTTCGACTTTAGAAAGGCCCTTAGGCTCTTTCGGCAGGATGATCACCATGCTCAAGTCCTTGCCTACATAAGGTAGTTCCAGGAGTTGGGCATTTTCAGTCTCGCCGTATCCGAATTTAGCCTTCTGATACATCATAGATACCCGGACCTTCGCATCGTTTGAACCTGTAAATTCAGCCTCTTTGGTGCGTTTTGGATCGAATGGTTCTGCCCAGTTCCCTTTAAAATAAACTGCATTAACCAAAATCAATACTGTTAGAGGGTCCAAGTTTCCGGGACGGATGAGATTTTTTATCTTATCCTTTGTCTTTTCCTCCACCCATGCGTTAATGAG
>CAYXDR010000370.1:0-3642 GCA_964463515.1 uncultured Desulfobacteraceae bacterium
CTTCGATCCCGATAGCGATCCCGATTATCCCAACAAGGCATCTCAAGACCTGGGAAATAAACCGGCGGCGCCCATCATGACACAAAGGCTGACTGCCAGGATCTCAATTTCGAATTTTGGATGTCGTCTTTTCCGGCTTTTTCTCCAGGTGTCGGTATCTTCTCACCGCCGAGTCGGCCAGACGATTTACCACCCGGGGAAGATCGGAACCGCTCCAGACCGACGTAAACTCCTGGTGAGACGTCAGCCGTTCTCCTAAGTAATACGGTGGATCATGTTCAGGGTCAAAAGATATATCTTCTTTGTCTAGATCGAGCGTTTCTTCGAATACTGCATCGAATAATTCCCTCATGGTAAAAACAAAAAATTTCCGCACATCCTCTGTGGATTCAGCCATGTTCAGCTTCTCTCGGAAACTGGGAAGGAGCCGGTTTTCATACTTCGTGTAAGAAACCCGTGTGGTCATACAAACCCTCCTTTCATCTGAATGCGGACCTATTCATATCAATTGACCGGATCGACACCGTGGGCAATTAAACTGTCCGGTCACGAATCCCTTATGATCCTGAGCATGTCGGGGGTTGCAATTATCCCGACCACCTGATCATCCCTGGTCACGAATATGCGATGGATATTGTGCCGGATCATGGCTTCGGCCACCTTCTGGACCGTAGCGCTTTCGGGCACCTTATAAATCACCGGAGTCATAATATCGCTCACGGTCTGTAACGGCTCTCCGGCGATCTGGAACGATGAAATCTCCTGACGGGAGTATGATCGCCCCAAAGCCTCCACATAATAATCATGCGGAGTGTCGTTCTTGGATACTGAAAGCGGAAGTGTGCTGTGAAGCACGATATCGGTCAATGAAACCACACCCACAAGCTCACCGTCATCCCGAACAACAGGCCCTCCGGAAATGGAATTTTCTACGAAAAATTCAGCGGCCCTCTCCACTGACCAGTCTTGCCTGACCGTGAGAATACTCGTGTTCATGATATCTTTTGCAGTCAAATTAAGCATGGCCGCCTCCTTTCTTAACTCCTGTCCATCCGCAAATACCGGATGGCATAATAAATTCATGCTGGACCCATCTTCTTCAAGTAGTAAGGAAACCTGTGGCGAAGTCAAGACAAAAGGCTACTTCCGACAAACCGCTCCAATTACATTCGGCACTTTCAGCGAGGGCAGACGATCAAGATCACGCCCCGATGACCGGCCGGCACCATTACGGCAGTATATTCCGGCATACGCCCCCCCCTCCAAGTACATGGCGTCACGAATGTCCAAGGGTAACTTTAACAGCAGCGAGATAAAATCATTTGTGCTTCGCGGCATCGAGCTGAAAATAAACAAAACGTTTCCCTCCCCGTCCATACCTAGAGCCGCTGTGCTGTGGGCTTTCCGGTCCTGCGACCACCCCGTTTGCTCACCCGCGCTGATCATCCGGTAATTTTGAACGACGGTTTGATACTTTCCGATTTTTTGTTTCCAATCCGGCTGGGAACGCCGATCTATAAACTGAACCGCCGGAAGGAGCGGATCCAAGGGGTTGAATGCCAGGAAAGCACCATAACGAGGATTTATCGTCGGGTTGTTATGATGACCGAAGTTCTTCATGAATCCAGTGCTGCGGTTTATGTTTTCCTCTTGATACATCCCAGCGTTTATTACGGCTTCCAGCCCGAATTCCTCGCTCCATCCCTTCAAGGTTCTGGCACCGCCTTCGTTTTCCGACGCCGAGAGAAGTTTGAACCTGTATTTTGCTGGATCGATTTTCACGACATATACCGGCAAAGCCCCATGCGAGGCCTTATCATAGAATTCAGATAATTCCAGTCCACATTTCGCGTTCCCTGCGGTGGGCCCGTCCGCTCCTGCAATGACAGGCTGGCAGAACAAAAGAAAATACATCGTCAAAACCACGGTAATCGAATTGGGTAGCTGTCTACCAAGGAGAGTAAACATCAGCCTTCAACCGCCTGATAAAATTAAAAAAACCAACTCAAACCGGATACGGCTGCAATCTGGTGACCGGCGGCACAAAACTGCTTTCGGAGCGATAGATCTCCAGTTCTCATATCCTCAGTGCCGAGAGTCGTGAAAGCTTAATATAAAAATTTACCTTGAAATCGATATTTTTAACTTATCACATTTTCAGTGTATTTTAGCAGGTCCAGCGGAAAGTGTAAACAAATTACCAACCGCACGATGTCCATAAATGAGATGCCGGCTTGAAGGTGACTCAGTTAGCTTTGCCCTTGACACCGGGAAACTCAATTGATAACGATTGAATTCTGCAATGATTTTTAACCTCATTTTTAGCTTTTCATCTTATACCGCCTAGAAAAAGGAGGCCCCCCGATGGATCAAGCCAGTTATATCCAACTCGAAAACCAGTACGGTGCACATAACTACAAGCCCCTGGATGTAGTCCTCAGCAGAGGGGAAGGGGTGTGGGTCTGGGATGTGGAAGGAAACAAATATCTCGACTGCCTGTCCGCCTACTCGGCCATCAACCAGGGCCACTGCCATCCAAAGATCATGGAAGCGATGGTTGAACAGGCACGCAAACTCACACTGACCTCCCGTGCCTTCAGAAATGATCAGTTAGCTTTTTTTTACAAAGAACTCTGTGAGCTCACAAATTCCCACAAGGTCCTTCCATTGAACAGTGGAGCGGAAGCTGTTGAAACTGTAATTAAAACCGTTCGCAAATGGGGATACATGGAAAAGGGAATCCCTGAAAACCTGGCAGAGATAATTGTATGCAAAAACAATTTCCATGGCCGCACAATAACCATCGTTGGTTTCAGCAGCGACGAAGGATCCAGGAAAGGTTTCGGGCCCTTTACACCTGGTTTCATTCAAATTCCTTACGGCGACGCAGCAGCCCTTGAAAATGCAGTTACGCCGAACACCGTGGGGTTCCTTGTTGAGCCAATCCAGGGCGAGGCCGGAGTAATAGTCCCCCCTCAGGGCTATCTAAGCAAGGCAAGGGAAATATGCGTAAAGCATGGTATCGTGTTGATTCTGGACGAAATCCAAACAGGCCTTGGCCGTACAGGAAAGCTGCTGGCCGAGGAACATGAAGGAATAGAGGCGGACCTTACCCTCATCGGAAAAGCCTTGTCCGGAGGCTTTTACCCGGTTTCCGCCGTACTTTCGAACAGCGAAGTAATGAGTGTGCTTCAACCGGGGGAACATGGAAGCACTTTCGGCGGCAATCCCCTGGCTTGTGCCGTGGCCCGCACGGCCCTAAAGGTGCTCATAGAAGAAGGCATGATAGAAAACGCCGAAACATTGGGGCCGTATTTCATGGAGGGGCTCCGCCGGATAAGCCCGGATTCGGTTAAGGAAATCCGCGGAAAAGGCCTGATGATCGGCCTGGAATTCCATCCGGAGGCCGGAGGAGCCAGGCAGTATTGTGAAAAATTGAAGACCGAGGGGATCCTGTGCAAAGAAACCCACGACAATATCATCCGCTTTGCGCCTCCCCTAGTCATCACCAGAGACATAATCGACTGGGCACTGGAACGGATCGAACGAGCACTGATGAAATAAGAAAAAAGTCTCGCTTTTTAAAATTTGATGAAACCGTAAAAAGTCAAAATAACGATGTCCTTCGGGGTCGGGGTCGCT
>CAYXDR010000371.1:0-3629 GCA_964463515.1 uncultured Desulfobacteraceae bacterium
TATCTCTTAGATCCCGATAGCGATCCCGATTTCGATTTCGATTATCCCAACGAATACTCATACACACCAATCAGCAAAAGTCATACCCGTAAACCGCCTCAGTTTTTCAATGTCCGGAGCAATCATTTCCGAAAGTATCTCCATCTGCCCGGCGGATACAACAGGGCGTTTGATGGATTTTCGAAAAGGTCTTGTAAACTTTCGAATAATTGAAAGCAGCTCCGGATTGTTAGTTTTCCGGCAAAGGACGGCTTCCAGCCTGGACCTGCGTTTTTTATCCCTTGACTGATGGAATCGTTTCTCAATGAAGGATTGCTCGAATGAATCCGGTATTCCCAGAAACTCCGCCACCTCCGCCAGCACTTCCGCAGTATTGTCATGCATCTTTTCCGATTGAACGATCAATATCCTCTCTGCAGGATAATATTCCAGGAACGCTTCCAGCTGATAAAAATATCTGCTCGTCCTTATGTAGTTTCTGTCGCGCTTTTTTACCGCCTCCGAAAAGGACCTGGATTCACGGCCGTGGGAGTAGTTGTGGACATAATGAGATACGGCCCTATCTACAGGATCGCGCAGCACGTAGATGAGCCTTGCTTCCGGCAGGACGGAATGCATCCTTTCCGGCACCGAGGGGAAAATATGGCGTTTGGAGTAATTCGGGGAAGCCTCGAAGGCAATGCCGCCGTTTCCCTGGAAAAGTCCTGCGTACCAGTCCAAACCTTTACTGAAATCTCCTGGTGTTTTAAAAAAGTTGGTTTCTTTGACTGAAGAGGGGACCACGTCGGGATGGGAAGCAAGGTAGTGGTACAAACTCGAGGTACCACCTTTCATAGTACCTATGACTACGAAATCCGGCAGCATCTAAAACTCTTTCCGGCTCATGGCTATCTTCTTTTTATAAACCACTGTCGATCCTGCTCATTTGAATATATTATTTCATAATCGTATTTCTTCGTAAATTCCATCACCGCCCTGTAAACACCGTGGTGCCTGTGGCCGGGATCGGGCCGCCAGTCGTCTCCGCAGATGATTCCCCGGTTTTTCACCTTACACTTCAAAAGCTCCAGCTCCTTTTTCGTGTGCTCATACGCATGGCTGGAGTCCACGTAAACCCAGTCGAAATAATTGTCCGCGAAACCCATCAGGACTTTTATATCATCCTGGATGTGCACGAAAACCCTTCTTTCGTTTATCTCCCTCCTGTTTTCCTGCAGCACCTTGCACACGGCGTCCACGGTGCTGTTGCCGTTTTCAACCCAGCTCCAGTGAGGGGTAAGGAAATACCAGGGATCGATCAGGTGCAGTTCCCTGGGCTCGCTGAACTCAAGGAGCACACGGGAAAAATCACCTTTAAGAACTCCCAGCTCCGCACCTATGCTGTGTTTGGGAAGAAATCTGTCTATGAGGGGGCCGCGCTTTTTCCTGTTTTTAAGTACCTCGGCTGAAGCCCCGCCGGGCCGGGCATTCTCCGGCTGCGGCGGGCAGTTGTTTCCGGAAGGAGAAACGGTCTTCCGCCTTAACGCACCGAATATTGATTTAAGCTTTCCTGCAGGCACTTGGGCATCCCTGGTTCATTGCTCATACCAAAAAATTTTAAGCTACCGCACATGGGAAGACAAGGAGAATCTGCCTTTACGCATGGGGGGGCAGCAAGTGTCCATAAATGTTCTTTTTTTTGCCGGCAGACACAAGGTAACCCATCTACTGAGCATCATCTTTATTCAGCATTTCATAAAGTGCGCCAGCATAGGCATTCCTGGCAGTCTGCAGGGCGGAAATCTCAGCCTTCAACTCGGCCATCCGGCGGTCCACAAATTGAATGGCACCCAGATTCCGCCTGGCTTCCTCTGAAAGATTCTCCGTGTGAAATTCCTTTCCGTCAATGGTAATCCTCGGCATATGAAGTCTCCACATTTCTTCGACCACCCCTTCAAAATCCACGGCAAACATCCGGGTGTTGAAAAGAGGCGTATTCAAAAGGTAAGGCCGAATGTCTTCTCTAGGTTTTCTGCATTCAGCAGAGTTAACAGCCTTGAGAACATATTCTTCCCGGGTTTGTGCTATCCATTCCGGGTACCCGGCCGCACTCATGATGGCCGCCCCCTGCCTGGAAAGCAAGGTTTTTCCGGCCAGTGTCAGGGTAGGCACCCCCATCCACAGGGCCTCGCAGGTGGTGGTTCCGCCGGGATAAGGGAAAGTGTCCAGGATTAAATCTATTTCCCCGTAAGCATCGAGATAGCCTGAATACGAGCTTGCACCGAAAAGCATGAGCCGGTTCCCGGGCAGGCCGGACCCTTTGACAAAGCGTTCGCGGACACCACTGTCTTTAAACGCCCTGGACTGAATCCTCAACCTTGCTTCCGGAGCCTTTTCCATTATCCCGGCCCACAGGGCGAGGACCTCAGGGGTTATCTTGGAAAGCTGCGCAAAACTCCCGAACACCGGGGCCACGACTGCTTCCTTCGGCCTTATTTCCGGGGCATTACCAGGCGGGGTAAAGCAGAGCCTGGTTTCCGGCAGATAAATGAGTTTTTCCGTGCATTCCTGTGCGTACTCCGGAAGCGCCCCCTGCTTATCCACCAGCAGATAGTCCATGCCCGGCACCCCGGTGGAGGCAAAGTAGCCCAGCCAGCTTGCCTGCACAGGGGCGGGCTTCAGGGCAAACAGGGGCAATCGGTTGTACGCGGTGTGCCCGGAGAGGTCAAAAAGGATATGCACGCCGATCCTGCGAATGAGCCGCGCAGCCTCCAGGTCTTTCATCCCGAAGATGTCGACGAACTCATCACAGGCACTCTTAACCAGCCCTGTGTAGTCATCGGTATTTAGCTGGGTCTTAAACACGATCACCCGCACCTTTTTCCTGTCAAGGTTCTCGAGGAGCCCCAGCAGGAAATAGGCCGCAGGATGCCGATACAAGTCCCCAGAAACGAAACCCACAACCAGGGGCGGAGGTTCAGGCAATCCCACAGGAGGGAGCGGCTTGACCCGTCGCCTTAAAATCTCACTGTATCTACGGGCAGCATCGAGCCTGTCCCGCGGTGTTCCATCCATAAGCTGGGCCAGAAAACATGCCTGACCCGCCGCGTCAAGATCGTCAGGGTTCCGCTCCAGGGCGTCCTGGTAAACCCTCCAGGCTTCCCTGTGTTGTCCAAGCGCCTTCAAGGCAATTCCCATCTCCACGAGGGCACCGGCTTTTTTAAAGTATTCGAGAGCCTTGGCCGGCCTGTTTACTCTTAAAAAACATTTCCCGATGTTTCTCTGGAGATCCGGGGCAAACCATCCTTCAGACTGCTTCTCTATCCAGGGAAGCTCCCTGTTGATAAGCCCCGGCAGATGAACTAGGGCGGCGCAGGCGTGTTTTAATGCGCCAACTTCCTGCGGATTTTGAAAATAGAGCTGTTTGTACTGCTCGAAGGACCTTTTCATGTTCCATTGCCCCAGGAATCAAATGCCGAAACCGGCAGATGTGTTAACAGTAGAAATAAAATACAAGTTTTTTAAAGCAGCTCACCGCATTTTCACGCTCGCTCTCAGCGGCTTGAATATCTTGTCGTGTGGTCCCCGAATTCATTCCATAAACGAATTATAAAACTATGTCGAGGGTCGATCAAGACAAGGGGCGCTTT
>CAYXDR010000372.1:0-3619 GCA_964463515.1 uncultured Desulfobacteraceae bacterium
TATGGATTCCGGCCTACGCCGGAATGACGGCTTGGGGACTTTTACGAGGCCATCAGTTATTGACACATGTACATTACAACGGCAACCAGGTGCCTATCCCCATCTCTACTGCCCGTCGGAACAAAGCAGGGGCTACGGCCATGTCATCCAGCGCCAGGCCCAGGTTGCAGGCTATCGTCTTTTCTTCAGCGGATTCACGCCCCGGTTTGAAACCGGCGGTCAGTTCACCCAGGTCTGCATATACGGAAGGCACATCCTGAAAATATCCTACGCTCTTGTAATATTCAAACTGTTTCAGATCGTCAGTGCAAAATTTGTCAACTTCCTTCATGGCATCCGGCTCCCAGTAGGAATCAAAATCCACGAGTGAGGCAAAAGCCCCTTTTTCAAGCCAGCCCGCCTTGATCGTTTTATGAGGCTTCTTTAAAATAGGCCCTGCCGTAACCACCAGGTCACAACCATCCACTGCTTCACGGGGGGAATTAACCGGGGTTACCTTGAGCCCCAGCTTCTCTCGCAGGCTTTGACTGAATTTTTCAACTGCCTCCGGCATCACATCGTAGGCTAATACTTCGGTTATGGGGAAAAGGACCTTCAGTGCCTCTGTATTGGTTCTACCCTGCACACCGCAGCCCAGTATGCCCAACCTTGAGGAATCGGCCCTTCCCAGGCTTCTCGCCGCAACAGCGGAGGCTGCTCCGGTCCGCATGGCTGTTATCCATTGGCAATCCATGACGGATACAGGCATGCCGGTTTCGGGATCATTCAGGATGAGAAGGCCGGTGATATAGGGCAAGTTCTTTTGAGCATTTCCGGGGAAGCCACCAACCCATTTGGCCCCGGCGGAGTCAAGTGCCGGGATGTAGGCCGGCATTGCATGAATGAAATTATCCCCGCCCCCTGGATGAATCCCGGGCTTTGGGGGCATTTCGACCCGGCCATGCCCTTTTTCTTCAAATGCCTTTGCAACCAGCTCGATAATTTCCGCCATTCCCATGCCGATGGACGCCACCTGGGCCTGCGACAGGTAAAGAATTTTGTGATCACCCATTGTGTTTACCCCCTGAAATTGAAAAGTATTATGTGTGTGGAGAATATGCCATGCCGGACCGGGGAAAGGCCACCATAAAAAAGGTAAGACCGGAAGCACCCCCGGGCAGTCCCCGCCAAACTGATCAGCCGGCGCCAATCGGTCTTCATAAGGCATTTCCCAATGAAAACAGCACAGTGATTTAATTACACTTGTTTTCAGAGCAGCTCAAGGTTAAATTCCCTTTTGACTGCAGATCTTACGAAAACATCCAATACACGAGCCAAATATGCTGGTAGACCTCCAGGGCCTTTTAGAACGTGTCACTTATACCAATGAGGAAAACGGCTACACCATTGCCAAGCTGAAAGTCTATGGCCGGAAAGACCTGGTAACCATAGTAGGAAATCTGATTTCCCCCACGCCGGGGGAAATCATTCGTATGAGGGGTGAATGGACGACCCACCCCCGGTACGGGGAACAGTTCAGAATAGTGCAGTACAAATCCATGGTACCAGCTTCGGTCTACGGCATTGAAAAGTACCTGGGCTCCGGCCTGATTAAAGGAATCGGGCCTGTCATGGCCAAACGGATCGTCAAAATGTTCGGGAAGGAAGCACTTGAAATCATTGAGAATAAGATTGACAAGCTGTCCTGTGTTGATGGAATCGGGGAAAAGCGGATAGGCATGATCAAGGAGGCATGGGAAGAACAGAAAGAGATCCGGGAGGTCATGCTTTTTCTTCAAAGCCATGGAGTCAGTTCAGGCTATGCCACTAAAATCTTCAAACAATACGGGGACCGTTCCATCGAGGTTGTAAGGGAAAACCCTTATCGGCTTGCGACCGACATTTTCGGAATCGGGTTTGTAACCGCTGACCGGATCGCTGAAAAACTTGGTTTTGCAAGGGATTCAAAAGTTCGAGTCGAGGCGGGCATCCTTTATGTCCTGCATCAACTATCCGACGAAGGCCACGTCTATTACCCTCAGGAACTGCTTCTGCAGAAATGCCGGGATATCCTCGATGTTGAAGAACAGGGTGTAGAAAGGGCGCTCGAAAGCATTTCCGAAAAGAAACAGATCGTAATAGATGAAACCTGGCAACAATCGGGCGGGAAAGCTGTTTACCTGGCTAAGTACTACATCTCTGAAATAGGCGTGGCCCAAAAGATCAAGGCCCTGGCCAACAGCCCCAAAGCCGTCAGGAAAATCGATTCGAGAAGAGCCCTGGACTGGGTTCAGGGCCGGCTTTCAATCACCCTGGCCGAAAAACAGACAGCGGCCGTAAAAGCCGCCATCGAAAACAAATTCATGGTCATAACCGGAGGACCCGGGACAGGGAAAACCACAATCATAAACGCCGTACTCAAAATCTTTTCCAAGCTCAATGTAAAAATTTTTCTAGCCGCCCCTACGGGAAGAGCCGCAAAAAAAATGAGTGAAGCCACAGGCTGGGAGGCAAAAACCATTCACAGGATGCTTGAATACAGCATTCAGAAAGGCGGTTTTCAGAAAAACGAGAACCACCCCCTAGGCTGCGATTTACTTATTGTGGACGAAGCCTCGATGATCGACATCATCCTGATGCACCATCTCCTCAAAGCCACCCCCCTGAAAACGACCGTCATTCTCGTAGGAGATGTGAATCAGCTGCCGTCTGTCGGCGCCGGAAATGTGCTCAAGGATATCATAGCATCGCGAACGGTACCGGTGGTCCAGCTCAACGAGATATTCCGCCAGGCTAGGGAAAGCCTGATTATCGTAAACGCGCACGAAATCAACAGCGGCCGGGTGCCTCAGCTCAAACCGTCAAGAAATAAACTGCAGGATTTCTACTTCATCGAAAAGGAAAATCCAGAGGAGGTTCTCCAAACCGTCCTGGATCTTTTGAAAAACAGGATTCCCCGCAGATTTGGTTTTGACCCTGTCGAAAACATCCAGGTTTTAACCCCCATGCATAAGGGTACAGTCGGGGCGGCGAATCTCAATACCGAACTTCAAAAGGAGCTTAATCCCGCAAAAGGCGAACTCACCAGAGGCGGCCGGGCCTTTCGCTTGAGGGACAAAGTAATGCAAATCCGGAATAACTATGACAAGGAAGTTTTCAATGGCGATATCGGCAGGATAACCAGAATAGATCTTGAAAACCAACAGGTATTCATCTCTTTTGACGGAAAAGAAGTCGTTTACCACTACCCGGATTTGGACGAAATAGTCCTGGCCTATGCGGTATCCGTGCACAAGGCTCAGGGCTCGGAGTATCCCGCGGTGATTCTACCCCTGTTGACCCAGCACTACGTGCTCCTTCAAAGAAACCTTCTTTACACGGCGGTCACCAGGGGCAGAAAGCTTGTCGTTGTCGTGGGATCCCAAAAGGCCCTTTCCATAGCGGTCAGAAACAACAAGACGGAGAAAAGGTTCACCTGCCTGGAAAAAAGACTCGTGCAGTCCGGAAATTTTTCCTGATCCCATTAACTTAAAAACACTTCCCTGTTCCAGCGTTTTAAATCCAGCCAAGGATGCTTGAAACCCCTGCGAAGAAACTGGGGACCCAGAGCGAAGCGACTGGGGACTGAGCATCGCTAGTC
>CAYXDR010000373.1:0-312 GCA_964463515.1 uncultured Desulfobacteraceae bacterium
ATCACAGGGCAATGTTTTTCCCGAAAACCCGGTTCACTGGAAGATATTGACAAGTATGGCCTGGGAACTGAACGCAGCATCGAGCAATTCCAGCAGGCCTCGGGGCTGGACTTTTCCGCTCGAACCTGGCATGGAAAATCGATAATGAAACCTGCACAGAACCCCCAACCCACTCCGGATGACAGGTGATGAAAAAATTACTGGCCCGTATAATCAGGAAACCGGTGCTGGCACTTGAACTGATTGCCGCATCGTTTTTCGTCAACATACTGGCCCTTGCAGCTCCGTTCTTTTTTATACTGGTATTCAACC
>CAYXDR010000373.1:322-884 GCA_964463515.1 uncultured Desulfobacteraceae bacterium
CCGGTACCTGGCAGGCGGTGTCGACGGCACATTGATAACGTTGACCGTGGGCATGCTCATGGCCGTATTCTTTCAGTTCGCTTTCAGAATGATAAGAACCAAGATGGCCGGTGAAATAGGGATACAGCCTGAAGACCCCCTGATAAAATCAGTCCTGGACGCCCTGGCAAGAGCAAGGATCCAAGCGTTGGATCGGCTAAGCAGGCCGAAGATTCTTCAAGCCGCCAACAGCCTGCAGACACTCCAGGCCGCCTACAGCGCCCCGAACGTAAACTCGATGCTGGACATGCCTTATTCCTTCCTTTTTATCGGGGTGATTTTTCTCCTGAATGTTCAACTGGGAGTCGTGGCGGCTATAGGCGCATTTTTAACTGTTGCCTCGTCCTGGGTCAGCATGTTTTTCACCAGAAAATCCATGAGCCTCCTCCAGGGTGCCACGGCCGGAAACCAGGTGATGGTCAACTCCGCGATAAACAACCCCGAAACACTCCGCGTGTTCGGCGGACTGGGCCATTACGCTCCCAGGTGGACCAGGCAGATGGCCGATATTTTTTCTCTCAAG
>CAYXDR010000373.1:894-3604 GCA_964463515.1 uncultured Desulfobacteraceae bacterium
GACGATATCTCCCAGGCCAAGCTGATGGCCGTAGGGCTTCTGTCAAGAACTTTCATCATTGCCCTCGGTGCGCGCCAGGTGTTGACCGGGGACTTGACCATCGGCGCTCTGATCGGCATCAGCATCCTTTCTTCGATACCACTGTCGATCCTTGCAAGGTACGTACGCTCATCAGCGCTTTTGAAAAGGGCGGCGGAAGCAGAGGAAATTCTCAGGCAGTTCATGATGCTCCCGTCGGAAAAACTCAGCGGATCCGCACTCAAAACCTATGCGGGCGGACTTTCCTTCAAGGACATGGCTTTTGCCTATCCCGGCTCGAAAAGCCCCCTGTTCGAAGGACTCGATCTACAGATCGTTCCCGGGGAGCTTGTAGGGGTAACCGGTTACAACGGCTCCGGGAAAAGTACTCTCGCTAAAATAATAGTGGGGCTCCTCGATCCTTCCAGGGGCCAGGTTCTCGTGGACGGACTGGAGCTCGACCAGATATCCCTTGAATGGTGGAGAAAACAAATCATATACCTCCCCCAGGAGCCCGGATTTTTCCCTGCCTCCATCAGGCAGAACATCGAAGCGGCAAATCCCGGCCTGGACAATGAAACACTTAACACGGTTCTGCTCGCCACGGGGCTCCGAAAGTTCCTGGACTCGCACCCCAGGGGCCTGGACCTTGAAATCGATGAAACCGGCAGACCCCTTCCCCTGGGTATCAGAAAGAGGCTCGCTCTGTCCCGGGCACTTACCACAGACGGACGCCTCGCGGTGCTCGATGAGCCCGGCGAAGGACTTGACATAGAAGGCTGGAAAATGCTTAACAAAACTATAAAAAAATTAAAGGAACAGAACAAAACAATAATAATTTTCACGGGTGATCCCAGGCTGCTGGTGGAAGCCGGAACGATCATCGACCTTGGCCGCAAGCCCGTCCCGGCCGTTTCAGCCAAGGGGACGGCTCGAAGTTCGGGCGGCAAGTTATAATCATGGAAGAATCACTGACAGCTGGAATGGATAAAAAATGCCGGGCGGGCGGCGGGCTCCGCCTGCTGTTTCTTCTCCTCGCCCTCCTGGTCGTTTCATTTATTGCCTGGGCCTACGTTGGAACGCTTGACATAGTCAGCATGGCCCAGGGCAAGGTGATCCCCAGCACAAGGGTGCGAACGGTTCAGCACCTGGAAGGAGGCATTGTCCGCGAAATCCTCATCAACGAAGGCCAGGTCGTTTCAGCCGGCCAGCCTTTGATTATCCTGGAGCAAATTGTAAGCGACGCATTTTTCGATGAAGTCCAGGCCAGGATCGTTTCCTTACGCCTGGACGTAGCCCGGCTGGAAGCTTTGAGGCAAAGCAGGAACTCTCCTGGTTTTCCGGACGACCTGGTAACGAATCACCCCAGGATGGTAGAGAGGGCAAAATCCCTTTTCATGGCAGTGAGAGATTCACATATGAGCAATTTGGCGAGCCAGCGGGAGCTTATCCGTCAACGGGAGCACCAGGTAAACGAAATCATCACACGAAGGGAAAATGCCCGCAAGAACCTTGCCCTCCTCGAAGAGCAGATCGCACTCAGCCAGGAACTCCTGGAAGAAAACCTCACCACGAGGTACAAGCACCTGGAGTATCTGAGGGAAGAATCCGCCTTGAAAAGCAAGATAGAAGAAGACGGCGCGGCCCTGGAGGCAGCCAAGGCAGCCCTCAGCGAATCCAAGGCAAAGCTGGAAACCATCAGGACCGCCCACCACAAGGACATAGAAAATCAACTGAAGAAGGCGAGACAGGAGCTGCAGGAAATTGAGCAAAGGCAGAGGAGGTTCGCGGACAGCCTGGAAAGGACTGTCCTGCGTTCCCCGGTGGACGGCGTGGTAAAAACCCTCCACGTGACAACGGTGGGGGGGGTGATACGCTCCGGAATGGACGTGGCGGAAATAGTTCCCGCAGGAGACAAGCTGGTGGTGGAAGCCATGCTTCCCGTGGGTGATATAGGTTATGTTCATGCAGGCCAGGAGGCCACGGTCAGGCTCGCTTCGAGGGAAAGCATGAGGTTCGGCAAGCTCGAGGGCAAAGTCATTCACGTTGCGCCCGACACGACGGTGACCCCCGAAGGCAGTGTTTATTATGCGGTGAGAATCCAGACCGAAAAAGACAGGTTCGTGTACAAAAACATGGAATACCGGCTTTATCCCGGAATGATCATGCAGGTCTCCATTCATACCGGGTCCAGGACGGTGCTTCAGTATATCCTCGATCCCCTGCTGGGAACCATGAGCGGAATACTTCAGGAAAGATGATACGCTGAAAGATCCATGACCGCGGGAGAATTCGATCTCGATCGAACAAAAAAAGAATTTATTTCAAAAACCGCATCCCCTCGACCGGGAAATCCCGCTCAGCCAGCACTTCTTTCATTACCTCCGGATTGGTCTTCCGCGTATCGTATGTGACCGTAGCCGTATGATCCAGGTGAGATGCGCTCGCCTCGAACACGCCCTCTATTGCGTTAAGGATAGAACCTACCCTCAAAGCACTTCCTTTTCAGTCGCAGCCCGGAACGGTCAATTCCACCACCCGGGCATGAGCCGGGATATTGCTGTAGGATACACAGGAAACCAGCAGGCACGCCGCCAGGAATCCGGCCAAAACAAAACGATAATTCATGACTACCCCCCGAATATGCGGCCTATCTCACTCAGATCGGCGATTCATCGACACAGCTCCCCCT
>CAYXDR010000374.1:0-3602 GCA_964463515.1 uncultured Desulfobacteraceae bacterium
AAAAATTCTTGATTTCATCTTTTCTCCTCCATTTCTTTGTTCTGCATTGAAAAACCTGTTTGTTAAGATTCTGTTAACGGTTCATTAAAAATCCGTTACACCCCTGCCTGAATGAACCACTTCCTGGAAGAAAGACGCCTCAACCATGATTTAGGTGCAATGTAAGCAGGCGCTGTTAGGGGTGTGTTAGCACTTCATTAGAATTGAATAATTTCGCAGGCTGAAAAGAAAAGCAAAAAGCTAAAAAAGGCGGGCATTTAGCGGGCCCCGCCTTTGAATAATCGATGATCGGCAGAAATATGCGGCTTGTTAAAATAGGATTTTGTTGAGGAAATCCTTGGCTCTTTCGGTCTTTGGATTTGTAAAAAACGTCTTGTCCGTTCCGCGCTCGATGATCTTTCCTTCATCCATAAATATTATTTCGTCGGCCACCTCGCGGGCGAAACCCATTTCGTGGGTCACAACAGCCATGGTCATGCCTGATTTGGCAAGGTCGATCATCACCTCCAAAACTTCCTTGATCATCTCGGGGTCAAGCGCAGAAGTCGGTTCGTCAAACAGCATGATCTCCGGGTCCATTGCCAGGGCGCGTGCGATCGCGACCCGCTGCTGCTGGCCCCCAGAAAGGTTCCCTGGGTATTTGTCGGCCTGTTCAGGGATGCCGACACGTTCCAGTAGCTCCATAGCGCGTTTGACAGCTTCCCTGGCCGGGATCTTTTTCACCTTGACCGGTGCTATGGTTATGTTTTCAACAACCTTCAAATGAGGATAAAGTTCAAAACGCTGAAAGACCATGCCCATTTTCTGCCGAAGCTTGATAAGGTCTGTCGCAGGATCTTTCAGGGAAAGGCCATCGACGATGATGTCGCCTTCCTGAAAATCCTCCAGTCCGTTCAAACACTTGAGTACAGTACTCTTGCCGGAGCCCGATGGGCCGCAAATCACAACGACCTGGCCCCGGTCAATGGTCTCGTTTATTTTGTGGAGAACCCTGAAATCTCCGTACCATTTACTGACATTCTTGATCTCAATCATTGGGCATGCCCTCTCTTTGCTTCCAGCTTCTTGCTCATCTTGCTCATGGCAAAACAGATCAGAAAATAAACGGCCCCCACAAACGCGTACAATTCCAGGCTCCGCATCTCGCGGGCATCTACAATCGATGCGGATCGCAAAAATTCCTTGAGTCCGATCACGTAGGCGAGGGATGTATCCTGAAACACGACCACCGCCTGTGTCAACAGGGACGGCACCATATTGCGCAGGGCCTGGGGGATGATGATGTAGCGCATCGTCGATCGGTAATCGAATCCAGTGGAATAAGCGGCCTGCATCTGGCCCGCGGAAATGGACTGGATACCGGCCCTGACAATTTCAGCGAAATACGCCGCTTCAAAAACCACGAACGCGACACAGGCCGAGAAAAAATCGCCCATAGGCCGGCCTGCGATCACCGGCACCAGAAAATAGAACCAGAATATAACCAGGATCAATGGAAGGCTGCGCATTAGGTTCACAAAAGCCGTGGCAGGATAATAAATGATCTTTATTGAACTAAGACGCGCCATTCCCACCAGGATCCCGAGGAGAAGTCCGCCGGAGATTGCCACCAGGGCAAGCTGAATGGTGGTCCAAAGCCCCTGCATCAAAAACGGCAGGTTATTCTGGACCACGATCCAATCCAAACCTCCCATCGCCTCACCTCCCTCCCGTCCGGGTGATCAGCCCGGGCACGGCCAACCGTTTCTCCACAAGTCCCATCAGGATAACAACGGCCAGAGTTATGCACATGTAGACCACAGAAGCTGCGGTGGTCGCCTCTATGCCTTGGAAAGTGTAGGCTTCTATCTGCTGGCTCATGAACGTGGTCTCAAGCACGCCGACGGTCATGGCGAGCGCTGTGTTCTTGAACACGGTAAGGCATTCGGCGGTCAGAGGCGGCATTACTATGCGTACAGCATAGGGTATGATGATATAACGGTATGTCTGAAAATGCGTAAATCCCGTGCTGAGAGCCGCATGATACTGGTCACGGGAAATCGACTGCATCCCGGCCCGGATGTGCTCTGCTATACGCGAGGAAGTATAAATCGACAGGCCTACGACCACGATCCAGAACTCAGAGTCAGGCAAACCCCGGTAAAGCCACATTTCGATGGGTTTCGGTAGAATGGATGGTGCGGCGAAATACCAGAAAAAAAGCTGAACCAGCAGAGGAATATCCCTGAAAACCTCGGTATAGACCGCTCCGAAAATTCTGAGAGGACGGAAAGGTGTGACCCTGAAGGTCCCGATGATAATACCAAGGGCCAGAGCAATGAACCAGCAGATGACACCAAGCCTTATGGTCACCCAGATGCCCTGGAGCATCCACTGTCCGTAGGGTTCCGTCCAGATGATGGACCAGTTGAAATTATAGGAAAGCACGATCAGGCTCCTCCGCCGAAGAGGGTGATTAAAGACCGAACCCGGACCGCACGGAAAAATTGAGTGCTTGCCGTGCGGCCCGCTGAAAGATTACGGCCAGGCCTGGAGCTTCATCAAGGTTTCCGCTTCCTGAGTCATCGGATACGGCACCACACCGTCTGGGCCGAACCATTTTTCGTAATATTCATTGTAACGGCCGTCCTTAATCATTTTAATCAGCTCTCTGTTAATGAAATCCCGGAAATTGGAATCGTCCTCCGGTACAATATACGCGTACGGATCATAGGTGATCAGATCACCCACCAGTTCGTACTCATCCGGGTTCGGAGCCTTTGCCCTGAGCCCTGCAAGCAGGATACCGTCGGTGCAGTAGGCGTCTATAATGTCTTTCTGAAGAGCCAGCATACCCTGGGTATGCTCCTGGTAGACTACAATATCGGCAGGAGGATTTATCTTACCTTTCGAATTCAGATCCCGGATCGCTTTTTCGTTTGTCGAGCCCTGTGCCGCGCCCACACGTTTGCCGGCCATGTCTTTATAGCTCTTGTATCCCTTGCTCTTCTTGGCCAGAAGCTGGGTCCCGGTCAAAAACACCGTGATCGTAAAATCCACGGTCTCTTCCCTTGCAATCGTATGGGTCGATGAACCGGCAACCAAATGCAGAGTACGATTAGCGACAAGCGGGATCCTGGTCTTCGGGTTTATAGTCTTGAGAGTAAGCTTTATTGATTTTCCAAGTTGGGCTTCGAGGGCCTTGTGGAGCTCTTTGGCAATATCCACACTGAAGCCCACATGCTCGTTGTTCTCATTGAAAAACCCGAAGGGGATGGCCCCGTCACGAACCCCTATCAGAAATTCTCCTTTCTTTTCAATGTCTTCCAACACTCCTGCATAAGCGGCTGGAACAAAACAAAACAAAAGAAAACCCGCCAAAACCCCGTAAAGTACTTTTTTCATGGCTTTCCTCCTTTTTCCTGTTTCAATGTTTACAAAAACCGCACAAGGCGGTGTCCCAAAAACCATGCGATCAAAAAGTCTTCCGGGAGGGTTATCAACCTTTTCCCGCCCAGAGAGGTAAAAAAGCCTTCGATTGATTTGACCCTCCCGAATCTCATCCATCATATATGGATACAGACCGCGAGAGCCCTATAATGCGAAACGACCCAATTTAAGAG
>CAYXDR010000375.1:0-3576 GCA_964463515.1 uncultured Desulfobacteraceae bacterium
AGTCTTGTGGTATTTGGCTTTTCTGCTCCAGCCATGGCACACTTTCAAATGATTTATACCCCGGAATCGGCGCTGGAAAAGGCCGATAACATCGACTTAAAGCTGGTTTTTACCCATCCCTTCGATGCCGGTCACACCATGGATATGGACAAACCAGAAAAATTTTTCGTGGTTCGAAAGAACAGGCAAAAGGACTTGCTGGCGACCCTGAAACCCATCTCCTGGGCGAGTATCGCCAATAGCGGCGAAGCCTATGAGACTTCTTACAAGTTGCGGGGAATGGGTGACAATGTGTTTTGCCTGGTGCCGGCCCCCTATCTGGAGAAAAATGAGGATTGCTACATCCAGCAGATTACAAAGATGGTCGTCAACACCGGTGGTTTTCCCACCGACTGGGATGCCGAAATCGGCCTGCCCGCGGAAATCGTTCCCCTGGACAAGCCCTATGCCCTCTGGACCGGCAATGTTTTCAGGGGCATCGTCAAAGGCGGCGGCAAACCGGTGCCTTTTGCCGAGATCGAGGTGGAATACCTGAACCATCTACCCGTGATGGACAAAAACGCGTTTTCCAAAAAGGCTGAAGTGAAAGCCCCTCAGGATGCGTTTGTCACCATGACCATCAAGGCCAATACCAATGGTGAGTTTTCCTTTGGTATCCCAAAGGCCGGATGGTGGGGATTTTGCGCTTTGGGTGCAGGGCCGGAAGACAGCTACGAGGGGAAAGAACTGTCTCAGGACGCGGTGATCTGGGTGCAGGCCAAGGATATGAAATAGTTGTCCTCACCCTCTCGCCTGACGCAGGCGGGGATAAGAGTAGTTGGAAGAACAGGGCGTCTTACGGGTTCTGATATATTATGATATATGCAGAGCAAGTGAAGGCGCAACAGGATTTGCCACCGGGTGAAGTCTGCTGCGCTTTTTTTGTGCCCCGTGAGACGCCCTGGAAAAAATTTTCAGGTTTTTTTGTTCATTGATCTATTTGCTTAAAGCGGACAACCCAATTCTGGAGAGAATGAAGCGCTGATCAAACAAATAAAATAGAGAGGGAAGAGATAGATGAATATAAATTTTCGAGCGGTAGCCTGCATAACATTACTTGGTTTTTTTTGCTCATCACCGGTGTTTGCAGAGGAAGCGTCAAATTATGAACTCGCCGAAAGGCTCAAAAAAGTTGAAGAGAGCATAAAGAAAGGGATTTTACCTGGTGATTGGGGAAAGCGTATCAGCCTTAGTGGTGCCATTGAGGTTGAAGGCAGTTATGAAAAAAAGGATTTTGCCGCACCGGGTAAAGAAAATGAGAAATCCAGCGATATCTCCCTGTCCAAGGTGGAGCTGGGCGTGGATGCTGATATTGCAAAATACGTGGACGGCCATGTCCTCTTTCTTTATGAAGACGGGGAGGACGTTACGGTGGATGAAGGATTTATTTCTCTGAGCGGTGCGGATGAATTTCCGGCCTATTTAATCGCAGGGAAGCAATACATCCCCTTCGGATATTTTGACACGCATTTTATTTCAGATCCGACCACGTTGGTCCTGGGGGAAACAAACGAGGGAGCTGCGACAATAGGATACAGGTTGGGCGATGAGACCCTCGACATCTCACTCGGGGTATTTAACGGCAGGGCCGAGAAAGCAGGAGACGATGATGTTATTGACAATATTGTGGCCGGCCTTCTTTTAAATCCGTTCGACGGCCTAACGCTTGGGGCATCCTATATCTCGAACCTGGCCGGCTCAGATTCATTCAACGAGGCAGTGGTCGATCCGGATAACCTGGAGTCCCTGGTAGAGGGCTGGAGCGTTTCTGCGACTTATGAATTTTTAGATCGTTTCAAACTGATAGGAGAATATTTAGGGGCTCTGGATAATTTCAAGGCAGGCGAGATTTATGACCCGGCAGATGCCAAGGAAAGAAAGCCGGTGGCCTGGAACATGGAACTGGGTATTGCCGTGACGGAGGAGCTTGGTCTGGCGGCCCGCTACGGGGGATCCGATGACGGGGGTGATTTACTGGCCGAGAAAGAATATGGCGTCGTTTTGAGCTACGGGCTTTTTGAAAATACGAGCCTCGCCGTTGAATACATGCATGGTGAATTTGAAAACAAGGATGAGCAGGATGTCTTTACGGCCCAGTTGGCAGTTGCATTCTAGGATGCATGGTGGGATTTTTTGCAACCGGCCTCCACCCGGAAACGTGAAAAAGCAGGGATGACCTTCTCCTTTGTGTACCCGGGGCGCTTCGGCGCCCCTTTCTGTCATTAGTGAGTTCCCATCCGGAAATGCCGGACGGCACAAGTAAAGCTTCCAGATCGGAAATGAGGGATTTTGTCTTCGCTGCGCTCAGACTCCCCACCCTTCGGGCGGGTCCCCAGTTTGTCCGCCCTACGCTTGGACTCCCCAACACTGAACGGAGGCAGGGAAGCCTGAACGCCTGAAGTATTTCGAAAAGGAGGTTTACAGTCGCTGTGTTGCCCACAAAGATCGCATGATTTATACCGTTTATGAAGAACCAAAAGAGATCGACATCATTTCTTTTCTCGTCCATTACGAATAATCGATACCGTTCCAATATCCCTTGGATTTCGAACCTTGAAGCCGGTTACGTTTTTTTTGACACCCAAGACTGTTTCATCTAGACTGCCGTAGCCCTTTCCACTTGGGGTGAAAGATTTTCCGGCCCGTTTAATTTGGAAGGTGAACTGTCCATCAGCGGCTTATTTTCACAGCAGAGTTGAAGGAGATATCAGATGAAAACCACCGTATTCCTGCTCGCATTGACCGTGTTTTGTGTCACCCCTGTTCTGGCTCGGAGCGGGGCGCTGACCGTAATTGTCGACGGCATTGACAAGGCTGAAGGCAAAATGTCCATCGGCCTCTACCGAAAGGCCGAGGGCTTTCCGGATATCACCAAGGCGCATAAGGGCGTGTTTCTCCCAGTGGAAGGGGGCCGGCTGGAGCATATGTTCCCGGATATCGCGGATGGCGAATACGCCGTTGCCGTGTTTCACGACGCCAATGACAATGGTGAACTGGATACGAATTTCTTCAAGGCGCCCAAGGAGGGATACGCATTTTCCAACAACGTCAAGGGCCGTTTCGGTCCACCCTCCTTCGACGATGCCGCATTCACCGTGGACGGTCCGACGACTGTTTCCATGACGCTGAACTATTAGGAGGGAAGCAATGGCGGACTACGACGTCATCATCATCGGCGCGGGGCTGGGCGGGCTGACAGCCGGGGCCAAGCTGGCCCGCGAGGGGCGTAAGGTGCTGTTGCTCGAGCAGCATTTTATTCCAGGGGGCTGCGCGACCACGTTCAAGCGCAAGGATTTCATCATGGAGGTCGGCCTGCACGAAATGGACGGCCTGGACGCCGCGGATCCGAAAAAAAAGATCTTCGAGGATCTTGACATTTTCCGGCATGTGCAAACCGTACCCATCAAGGATTTCTACCGGGTCACCCAGCCGGGCCTGGACATCGTAGTGCCCCACGGCGCCGCACAAGCCTCCGAGGTGCTCAGCGCGGCCTATCCCCACGAGCGCAAGGGCATCCAGACCTTTTTCAGGACCATC
>CAYXDR010000376.1:0-3548 GCA_964463515.1 uncultured Desulfobacteraceae bacterium
GGCAAGCGGTTGGAAGAATCGGCTGCCTGATGGCAGGCTGCTGCTATGGAAAGCCCGCATACGACCTTCCGTGGGCATTGACTTTTACTGACCCATCCTGCCTCGCGCCTACGGGAATCCCGCTTCATCCTACACAACTATATTCAATGATCTCCGGTTTTGTCATTTTCGGTATTCTCATGGCGCTTTTCATCAGGAAAAAATTCGACGGCCAGGTACTGATCTGGTTCGTTATTCTGCATTCAGCCGCCAGGCTGCTGATCGAGCGTTTCAGAGGCGACTTCCGCGGCACCGTTTTGGGTGCCTCCATGACCATTACACAGCTGGTCACGCTGATTCTCCTTTCCGCCGCGGTCACCGCTTTGATATTGAAAAAACACAGGTCCGGAAAGGAAGGCAAATGAGCTTCGGTCATTTCGGCCCAAAGGCCAGCCATGTGTGGGAAGATCTCTGTGCAGTGCGGGAAAAAAAACCCTTGATTCACTGCATAACGAATCTGGTTTCCATAAACCTCGTGGCAAACGCTGTTCTTGCCGTAGGGGCCTCGCCTGTGATGGCTTCAGCAGCCGAAGAGGTAAAGGAAATCACCGCCGCCTCCGAGGCGCTCCTGATAAATACCGGCACCCTAACTCCCGCCGCCGTAGAGGCGATGCGGGCGGCCGTATCTGTTTCCACCGGGGCAGGGAAATCCGTGGTCATCGATCCAGTGGGAGCCGGCGCAAGCAGCTACCGGAGGGGGATTGTCAACGAACTGCTGAATCTTGCCCATGCCCAGCCGTCTGTAATCCGTGCGAACGCATCTGAAATCATCGCCCTGGCCGGCAAACATACAGGGGGAGGTGTCGACAGCCTTCATAATCCGCAGGAAGCCCTTCAAACCGCAGTGGTCCTTGCAAAAAAGTGGAAATGCACGGTGATAGTATCCGGGGCCGTAGACTATGTCATTTCTCAACAAATGACTGTTTCCATAGCAAACGGATCACCATTGATGCGCACTGTGACCGGGACCGGATGCGTCGCAGGAGCCTTGGCCGCGGCATTTGCAGCCGTATGCCCGGATCCCTTTCGTGCCGCCGTGAGTTCCTCGGCGGTGACCGCTGTCGCAGGGCAGCTGGCTGCTGAACAGGCTGCTGGGCCGGGCTCATTTCAGAGTTGCTTCCTGGACGTTCTTTATACTTTGAACGCGGATATTCTCGACTCGACTGTCAGGCTCCGGATAGCATCCGGGAAATAACGGGGAATGTTATGAAAAAAAGCTACAGAACCGCATTGACCATTGCCGGCTCCGACAGCAGCGGAGGAGCCGGCATCCAGGCAGACATCAAAACCTTTTCCGCACTGGGCTGTTATGCCATGTCCGTAATCACTGCGCTTACAGCACAGAACACGACGGGAGTGCGCGGAATTCACGCGGTTCCCCCTGAATTCGCTGCAGAACAACTCGACGCAGTATTCACCGATATTCCGCCGGATTCGGTAAAAGTCGGTATGCTATATTCAGCGGAACTGATAGAAACAGTAGCACGCCGGCTGATCAAGCACAAGGCGCGGAACATTGTAGTCGATCCGGTAATGGCCGCCCAAAGCGGCGACAGGCTGCTCAAGGAAGAAGCAGTGGAAGCTGTTAAAACCTACTTGATGCCCCTGGCCTCCGTAGTCACTCCAAACGTGCCTGAAGCCGGGATCATGCTCAACAGAAAGGTGCAAAGCATTTCCGGAATGGAAGAAGCCGCCAGGGACCTGGCGGAATTCGGCAGCGGAAGCATCCTGGTCAAAGGTGGACATTTAGAGGGAAACGAAAGCACAGACATACTTTTCATCCCCTCCCGGGACAGGCTGGTAAAAATCCGCAGGGCCAGGGTCGACACTCGCAATAACCACGGCACGGGCTGCACTCTGTCTTCCGCCATTGCATCCTTCCTGGCCCATGGCCTGCCGCTGGAAGAAGCCGTCGTGCAGGCCAAGGACTATCTCACCTCCGCAATACAAGCAGGCGCAACCTATGAAATCGGCAAGGGCCACGGCCCTGTGCACCACTTTCACCGGTTATGGAAGAATTCCTGAACAGGTGCCGGCTTATCAGTATCCGGGCTTCTTCTACTTCAACGCCCGGTCTGTGCCTGTTAAAGCCGGAGGGGCTCCGGCGTCCTGCTCCTGATCCTGAAGGGACAGCTCCACCCCCCCGCATATTGCCTGAGAAACATCAAACCGCAGCCTTCACAGACCCTTCGCGTGCTCTTTCCTTCAACCGTTTCTTCCGCCTGCGCCTTTTCCGGTCCAGCTCGCGCCTGCGCTCTATCTTCTTGTGTCTCGCCATAAACTTTAACCTCCTTCGTGTTTTTCGCTTTCCGGAACGTACTGCCGGAAACGGCTCGATTTAGTTTTACATTTCATTAAAAAAATTCATGTTGTTCAAGAGCTTTTCCCTTTTGGCAATCAATATGCCAACCTTTTCCTTCACCTCTGTCACCACCTGGGCAGGCGCCTTGCTCAAAAAGCCTTCATTTTCGAGCTTCTTCCGTGAAAATTCAATATCCTTGTCCAGTTTTTTGATTTCCTTGGTCAGTCTCTTTTTTTCCTCTTCGAAATTCATGACACCTTCAAGAAGAACATGCACCTGTATATGACCAAAGACGGCTGTAGCAGATGATGCAGGCTTCGGGGCACCGGTATCAAAATGCACATTTCCGATCCTGGCCAAATTCACGATATGGGCGGTGCCGTCCCACAGGATCCTTTGGTCTTCCGGATTCGGGGCATCTATCACGATATCGACTTTTGTGGAAGGTGGTATTCCTATCTCTCCTCTTATGTTGCGGATCGCGGTGACTGTCCCGCTGAGAAGCTCCATTTCAGAGCACGCGACAGCGTCGGCTTCAAACTCCGAAGGATCCGGAAAGGAAGCCTCCATGATGCTTCCTGAGCAGCCCGGCAGTTTCTGCCAGATATCCTCTGTAACAAAAGGCATGAAAGGGTGAAGTAAAACGAGAATCGTCTTCAGAGCCTTCAATGAAACCAGTGCCGTTGCATTCTTTTCCTCTGGATCCTTCTTGTAAAGGCTGAGTTTGGCCATTTCCAGGTACCAATCACAGAATTCGTGCCATACAAATTGATAGCAGCTGGCAGCGGCATCGTTGAAACGATACTCATCGAGTGCGGTGGCCACATCGCCGCTCACTTGGCGCAACCTGGCAAAGATCCACCTGTCGTGAAGCGTCCCAGGGGCTGCTTCCCCCTCCGGAACTCCATCGAGATTCATGATCACGAACCTGGCGGCGTTCCAGAGTTTGTTCACGAAATGGCGATAACCCATTATCCGTTCTTCGGACAATTTCACGTCCCTTCCCTGGGCGGCCATCGCCGCCAGGGTGAAACGGAAGGCATCCGTGCCGAATTCATCCATCACCTCGAGGGGATCTATTACGTTCCCCTTGCTTTTACTCATTTTTTTACCCTCTGCATCCCTGACCAGGGCATGGATATAAACTTCTTTGAACGGGACTTCTCCCATAAAATGGATACCCATCATCATCATCCTGGCCACCCAG
>CAYXDR010000377.1:0-3544 GCA_964463515.1 uncultured Desulfobacteraceae bacterium
TTTCCGGCTTGAGGAATTGCGTTCCGCCCGATGCAGTGCCCGCGTTGTTCAACATAATCAAGAAGTTTGCGATATCTTTTACCGTTGTCCATGCCCCGCCGGTAGCCCCGAACGTGCAATTGGTCTGTTTGATTTCAGAGACCTGCCCGCCCATGTAGCCCAGTGCCATATTTTCCCGGCTTGCCTGGAAAGATGTTTGAGCCATACCCAAGGGTTTGAACAACTCCCTGTCCAGAAAGTCAGCAAATGATTCTCCTGGAAGTCCTCCCAGCCTCAGCGCGATTTCCCCGGCCAATACAAACCCGGTGTTGGAGTAGACGGCCATTTCCCCCGGAGGATGGCTTGGATAATCCTCACTCAGGTATTCCATCAGAAAGTCCATGTATAAATCGCAGCCGTAGTCCTCCCAGGATTCGCCAAATAAAAATCCTGCGGCATACAAATCCCCCGGCACACCGGAATGGTGGTTCAGCAGACGTCTAATGGTCATTTCCTGAGACTGAAGGGGGTAACGGGATGCCATGGTGAATTCGGGAAGATAGTCAGCCGCTGGATCATCCAGGCCGACAAGCCCCTGTTCATAAAGTTTCAACAAGGCCACAGTGGTTAGTGTTTTGGTGCCGGATCCGAGCATAAATTTCGATTCGGCCGTGGCTGGAATTTTATTCTCTTTATCCGCCCAGCCAAACCCTTCGGCCCAGACAATTTCATCATCGCTCACGAGTGCAATGCTGAGCCCTACTGCATCAGCTTTTTCCATCTCTTCAACAATATAATCAGATGTATTTTTGATCGTTGTGGAAAAACCGGAATTATGCGATGAATTACAACCCAAACTAAAAACTATGATTAGGGAAATTGTAAAAACAGTCATAATTATGTTTGCAGATCGAATTATTATTTTCATCCAAAACTCCTTGGTAATATAGTATTTTATTGTTATGTAATCTTTGCTTCGATCATTAAAGTACCTTTTTATCCGCTGCAAAATGTTTTTTGTCCAAATTACCTGGTCATGTCAAGTAGCAATTTGGTTTTTACTGAACCACCAAAAAGACAAACGTCTCCACTTTTCGACATTCAGTTATTCATCGGAATGTCGAAATAAGGAAAAATTTAACCTATTAGAGCTTTATAAAGTTTTATTTTTTTAAAAAGCCTGCCTCCGGCGGGACGCAGGCTTTTTTCGGCTCGTTAAACAAGCACGCCCTCGGCGGGTGTGAGGTTTTCGAACTGCGGGCAGTAGTTCGGCGCATAGCGGTGGGCCCGGAAGATCCCCCAACGAACTTCAGTCCGCATGTTCGGGTACGGCCTTGTGTAATGCCAGACCGTTTCCCTGTCCTTTGTTACTTCGAAGATGACGCCGTTTCCGCCGCAAGTGATCATGGTGTTTCCGTTGGGAAGCCTGTCCGCGCCGCTTATAAAAGGGGAAAAATGGACTCGGCCCCGCACGTAACCTTCAATTCCGAAGGCGTCCTCGCTTTGCCAGACCACCTCGTTGGTCTTTATATTCACTTCGAGAGCCCTGGACATGAAATTGTACATACCGTTGTCGTAGATGAGCATGTTGCCCTCCCCGGGGAGGCCAGGAGCTATTTCGTGGCCGTCGTGGGGGCCGCCCATGTTGTCGGGATTTCTTACATCACGGTGTTCCACCAGGCCCGTTTCGGGATCGAGGTATGCTACATTGCCCCACCGCCATATGATTTTCCCGGATGAGCGATCGATGATGAATGCTCCGTCCGTGTGCCGGCTGTCCGAGAGAAGGTTTCCGTCCGCCATGATATCCACATCGTTTACATGGGTCCATTCCTCCCTGGGATGAATCGCTCCGATGATATCGATATCCGGGTCGAAATGCTCGATGCCGCTCCATTCCCACACGGTTTGTTTGGACTGATTGATCTCGCGGAAAAAATCGCAGAATATGGTGCCGTCCTTGTGTTCGGTGCCTTTCTGGCCGCCCCGGATCTTTTTGGCGAGGTTCGGCGGTACCTTCTCCCAGCCCACGTAGATATAGTTTCCATTGGGAAGCCGTCGGAAATCGTGATGCATCACCGGGTCGAAATGCTCGAAGACTATGTTGCCCTCCCAGTCAAAGTCCATCAATTGCCCGTGTGCGCCTCCCATATGATAGGCGTCAAAGCCTGGCCTATCGGGAATGTCGGGAGTTGAGCGACGCATCACCGCCACCAGGTTCCCGTCCGGCATCAGCCTGGCGTACCATACCGGGTAAGGTGTGGTCCAGCGATGGACAATCGCACCTGTCATATCAATCAGATAGACTCTTCCAGGAACCTCCCCGCGAATGGATGCCGAACGCCCCGGAAAGGGAGTTACAAGCGTGTAACCTGCAAAAGCCTTAGTCCTGTCGTAGTGGGCCACTCCTGTTTCATACCTGTAGGGCCATGCCATAATTGAATCCTCCTTGCGAAATATAAGCACTTAAAACCTAATTAGACCAAGAAATGCTCATTTAACAAAATAATTTATATAATTATTTATGATAATAAATTAAAAAATCTTCGATTGTTCCCTTTATATTCACACCTCGATATTCTTCTTTCAGGAGTTCTTTCTGGGCGCTGAAATCCGCGGAAGGAGTCCATTGTCCTCTTGAACTACTACCGGCCTTATAAATGACATTTGATTTCAATAACTGTTTATACATAATGTACCTTGTTTTATTGCCATATTTTTGGCAAATATTTCTTATGCTAAATTGGAGAGAAAAAAGATTCTTAAGGCTGTAAAAATTGGCTGGGGAGACTGTACTCAGTGCATGTTGTTTTCCCAGCCGGGCTGCAAAATCAAGTTGCATTGCTGAAAGAAGTGCGGCTATGCCCTGGCCCTGGCAGGAAGGATGAACATAGGCTGCTTCCAGATTTACAACCAGTTCGAGCTGCTTATTTTCAAGGTTGATGTGCTTTCCGAGATTATCAGGAGAACGACTTCCCGGAAGTGAAATTACTGAGCAGGCCATAAGTTTCTTGTGGTTGAAAAGTCCGAGGATTCTCCCTTTTCCCTCAAATAATTCCGAATAGAATGAAGCGTCGTCGCATTGGAAAAGATCCTCCGGCATAGAGGCTGCAACGTTTTCCTGTAGCTCGAGAACCTTTTCCAAATGCTTATGGTTCAAGATCTCGATATGGCTGCCAGACGGGGGATCTTTGTGATAAAGCTCCGGCATAACAAGACTCGCCATTTATGAGGCACAGATTTCCATCGAGAGCTTCGGGGACAAAAATGCTCTTCCCAGGCTCCGATAGTTGAGAAGAAACGGAATATGCCGCCCCGTCGAAACCGGCTCCAGGCAGTTGGTGACGTCAAAAACGCTATACCCCGATGAAGCTCCCTTGAATATCAACCCTTCAAAAGGCGCTTTTACATCCTCGGGGCTTGTATCCAGAGTTCCGAAGTCCACAACCGCTCTAAGGCGGCCGTATTTGTATCTGCATTCAAGCACTTCAGCCTCAAGCATTATAGCATCGTTGCTGGTACCGGGAACCGGGATGTTGTGGAATGGATAAGTGCCGAGAAGAAC
>CAYXDR010000378.1:0-3536 GCA_964463515.1 uncultured Desulfobacteraceae bacterium
GGACATTGTGCCCGGAAGATCCAGCGGTATACCGAGATCTCGGTAATGTGCTGCTTCATGCCGGTAGAGCGGGGGAAGCTTATGAAACATTTTCCGCACTGCTCGACCTGACCCCCGAGGACCCGGATGCACACCACCTGGCGGGAAAAGCGCTCGCAAAATCCGGGGACCAGCACGCTGCGGTGAAAGCCTTGAAGCGCAGCACGAAAATTGAACCCCGGCACAAAAACGCCCGCCATAGTCTCGGGCTCAGCTATATTGCCCTGGGCAAACCTCTTTCAGCAATCATGCAGTACCGCATCCTTCTGGAACTTGACCGGCCACTTGCAGATGAGCTGCTTGAATACATCCATCGGGCCTTCGGAGCCATAGCCCTGTAAGGGGAAAATGTCTCCATCCCAGGGAAGGAATTGCAAAAAAAGTACGAACCGCAGGAGGGGATTTAAAGGCTTGAAGGCGGAATGACGACGGAAGGCTCACCGCTGGTCTTCGTAAGGATACCAGTCCCCGGCCCTCAACCGATCGACTTTTACGACAACCAGTTCACCGTTTGAAGTGTTCATAACAACTTTTCTGCCCTTTGAACCGCCGGCATCCTCGGATACCACCCTGACGCCCCTTTTCCCTAGTATGCGCCGTGCCACCCGGATACTGTGCCTACCAACATCTTCGGAACTCAGCTCCGGATTGTACGCGCCTCCAATAATCTGAGCCTCCAGGTGCTTCAGCTTGGATCCGTTGGAAATCATCATGTCGAGCAAAGCCAGAACCGCCGCATTTCCGTACAGAGCCGTAGCGGCCCCGCGTTCAGTCGCCATAGGGTAGAGGAAGTGATTCATACCCCCGGTCCGCCTCTTTCGGTCATAGAGGCTTACGGCCACAGACGATCCTAGAACGGTGGATATTACGGCCGGCTCCGCCGCCACATAAATAAACCCCGGCTTCAAAAAGTAGTTGACAGGCTCTACTTCGTATGTACTGCCCACATTACTCCTGCACGACACAACCGCCGACAAGGACGCCGGCGGTCCTTTCCGGTATCATTCTTCAAAAAAGATACTATCACAAATACTTAGCAAGAGAAGGCTGAATCATACGGGCTGCTGCGGTAAGCGATGCCTGGTATGCAGCCTCCTGCGTGCTCAAATCAGTCATCAACTTGATCAAATCAGCATCCTCGGCCCCGGACAATAGCTCCTGTATCTTCACCTCGAAATCATCCCAGTACGCAGAGGTTCTCTCCAGCCTGTTCAACCTGGCGCCCACGCTGGAACGCGCCTCCAAAGCATTGTCGAGGCAACCCCTCAAACGCTCGGCCTCGGCGGAAACTACATCCGTATCGTCATTCTCGAGCCCCTCTTTCAAGGACTTCAAAACATCGAACATACCGTCGCCGCTGTCGTTGTCCAGGAAAATTTCCTTTCCGTTCAAATTGACTGGTATTTGAACATTCTCTCCTGCAAGAATGCTCATCTCCCCTTCGTCTCCTGAAAACTCAACATCCATTCCATTTGACTCAAAAGGCGGGCTTTCGTTCTTAAAGCCTGCAAACAGGTAGCGGTTGCCGACTTTCGTGTTCGCCAGCTGCACCAACTGCTGAAAGATGGCTTCTATTTCTTCGGCCGCCATACTCCTTGTTTCGGAACTTGCGGTGCCCGTAGCCTGGCTGGAGGCTATTTCATGCGCTCGCACGAGCACAGTGTTTACCGTCCCCAGGGTGGAATCGGAAACAGAAAGCCACGTTTCAGCCTGGCCGATGTTGCGCCTGTATTGTTCAACCGAATCCAGCGTCTCCCTGTAGCCGACAATATCAGATGCAGCCAGGGGATCGTCGCTGGGTTTTGAAACCGATTTGCCTGAGGAAATCTTGTCTTCCGTCCTGAGCAGGCGGTCGGTACTTCGGAAAAGATGCGCCGTGACGGTATCCGCCATCAGCTTCTGGGTTACCCTCATGTTTTTCCCCCTGCAGTCTATACCATTGCAAGAATGCTCTGTATCAATTCGTCCATATTGCTTACCAACCGTGCACCACCCTCGTAGGAATGCTGAAACAGCATCAGGTTAACCATCTCTTCGTCGAGAGAGACTCCGGAAACAGTTTCCCTGAAAGCTTCCAGCTGCTCGACGACCGAAGTTCCGTGCTCCACCGCAGAGCCGGCCTGCCTTGTTTCGCTGCCCAGTTCACTTAAAAGGGAGGCATAAAAATCCGAAAAACCGGTCTCATTGTCGCCGATATCGAAAATTCCCTGCTGGAGATCCGCTATGGCAAGTGCGTTGCGGTTGTCTCCGGGCACAGTGTCCTCTTCTTGCGCGGCCGCGATCAGGCGGTTGTCATCGATAATGTCGGAGTTCACTCCGATGTCGTCTCCCGCGCTGCCCTGGAAAAAATCCACCCCGGTCTCGTAACCATCACCGTCAGGTTTGATGGTGTAGCCATCCCCGTGAACTTGGTTGACTTCATCGATCAAAGATTCCGCAAGTTCGTCAAGCCGGTCCTTGTAATTTTCAATATCAGAATCCCTCAATGCGATCAAGGCCCCGATACGGCCGGAGGAAACCGAGCTGGAAAATTCCCTTGTTCCGCCGGAGCCATCCTCCACCACCAGGCGGTGAAAGCCGCTGTCCCCAAGATCCGGATCGGCCTCGGCGGATACCTGGTAATTCCTGTCTCCGTTTACAAGCATGTTCCCGTTTCCGACCGTGACCGCTATCATGCCGTTGCCGATCTCAAAGGTTGAGATGTCCATCAGTTCCGACATTTCCTTTACCAGGGAATCCCTTGCATCCCGGAAATCATTGGCCGAGGCCCCAGCCGATTCCGCTCTTGAAATTTTTGCATTGAGATCAGCTATGCGGCGTGTCAGCTCGTTTATTTCATCAACACTGCCCACCAGGTTGCCGTCCAAATCCGAGCCCATCCTCTCCAGGTCTCCGGAAATTCTGTTGAACGTGTTACACAGATCCTCGCCTGCGCTTACAACCTGGGTGCGGGTCACCCGGCTTCCGGGATCGTTTGAAAGTTCCTGCCAGGCATTCCAGAACGACGACAGGGTCCCGCTCAATCCGTATTCCTCTGTATCGGCGAAGACAGCCTCCAGGCGGTCGAAACCCTGCTTTTTTTCCTCCAGGTACGCCAGGTTCCCGTTTTCCACGCGCAATTGTTCATTCAAAAATTTGTCAACCACCCTGTCCACCGAGGCCACCTTGACGCCGGAGCCGACGATATGACCGTCCACATTACTCGGCGTGGCCGCTGCCAGAGAAACCCTCTGCCGGGAGTAGCCGGGAGTGTTCGCATTCGCAATATTCTGCCCAGTGGCTTGAAGTGCCATCTGTTGGGCCCTGAGCGCCCCTCCGCCCATCTGTAGTATTGAAAAAAGTCCTGACATAGGGCCTCCTCATGTAACAATGCTGTAGGAGCACGGAAAAAACCGTACTAGGAAAATTATTCCCCTTTTTTTCCGGGTTTCAAATGTGATGCACTCGTAAAAAGCATCATCCCCGGCTTATCGGCGTCGGGGTCGGAATCGGTATCG
>CAYXDR010000379.1:0-3517 GCA_964463515.1 uncultured Desulfobacteraceae bacterium
GTGTCCAAGCCCCATATCTCTTCGATCCCGATAGCGATCCCGATTTCGATTATCCTAACTTTGCATTGATTCAACCAGGCGTTTGACCTCTTCCAATCGGTCTTTGTGGGCGACGAGTGTTTTTCCGCCTGCCCGTACGACCAGGATGTTGTCAAGCCCGACGACTGCGAGGGTCTCTTTGGGGTCCTGGCAGTATAGTATGTTTCCGGCGGCATCGAGTGTACGAACGGGGTACCGGTAATGGTTGCCGTTTTTGTCACATTTGAGAAAATCAGGCATCGACAACCACCCTCCCACGTCTTTCCAGGAAAAATCGCCGCAGACACACCGAACATCTCTTGCCTTTTCCATTACAGCAAAGTCGATGGACATGCGGCTTAGCGTGGAAAAGGCTTCATGCAGAGTGTTTTTCCATTGAGCGGTTCCTATTTTTCGAACGGCTCTCTGGATATATTCCACGTGTTGGGGCAGGTGCAGCGATAGTTCGGCTATGATGGACTTTGCGGTCCAGACGAACATGCCCGAGTTCCAAAGGAACCGGCCTGATTGAAGGTAACGACGAGCAGTTTCCAGATCAGGCTTTTCCCTGTAGGACAAAACCTGGAAATGCTCCAAAGTGCCTTTTTTGACGGTCCTTTCTCCCAATTCCAGGTAGCCGTATGAAGAGGAAGGGTACGCCGGTTTTATTCCGAACGTATAAAGTGCCCCTGTTTCACGGGCAGTTTCCGCAGCCGAAAGCAACGTCCTCTGGAATTCCTCCTCCGGCTCTATAAGATGATCCGCGGTCAGTACCACCATTACCGGATCTCCGAAATATTTTTCTGCGATGAGCGCCCCTAGGCATACGGCGGCAGCTGTGTCTTTGCGCTCCGGCTCTCCTATGATGTTGGAGTCAGGGAGACCTGGAATCTGCTCTTTCACTAAGCCTGTGAAAGTTTGATTAGTTAAAACGAATATGCGTTTATCGGGAACGACTGATATGATACGATCGTAACTTTTTTGAAGGAGACTGCGCTCGTCAAAAAGCCGTACGAACTGCTTGGGCCTTTCAGATGTACTGAGAGGCCAGAACCGTGTGCCCATACCTCCGGCCATAATGACTGCGACAAGATTTTTTTCGGCTTTATCCATTCCGCCTTCCTTGTTTCTGGTGTCAGAAAGATAACGAAAGCACAGTCATGTTTTTGCGGGAAAAGAGCGCTTCAAGTTTAGAAGGCACTGAGAAGGGTATGACCAGTACGCTGCCTTTTTCGCCCCTTTCGAAACATATACCCGGCACAGAGGCGTGGACGCTGCCGGCGGCTCCCAGACCCGGCGGGCAATGTTCCGGAAAGAGACCGGAAGGGGTTGCCGTGAATTCGAGGACTTTTTCCACCATCTCCATGCCATCCTTCACGTTTGAAAGCTCCAATACCTTGAAGCGGTGCTCATCAAGAAAAAAGACTATTTCAGAAGGCAGCCCTCGAAGATCAATCACCGCATCCCGATCGTTGACCTGCAAAAAGAAATCAGCGTCAATCACGAGCTTGAGCCCGGCTTCGCGGCTCTGATAAGCAGGGATCTGGACGTTATCACTATGTGGCAGTCCTGCCAGAACCAGCAGTTCGGCTACAAGCGACCTAGGGTCAGTAGCAGTCCGGAAAGATCCTTCATTGGGTGCTTGGGTTGTTTCAGGGGCTGGAAACTCGACTAGGAGAAGGCCCCGATTCCGCAGATATTCCTTTATTTCGGCCGGGGTTGCTATATCAGCCTCAAGATTTATTGCGACCATACGGTGGGTTTTTCCTTCCCTGATTTTATCAGTTGAAATGAACCAGTCGCCGTGTATGTTGAGCGGCAAATCAGCGGCCAGGCGCAGGGGCTTGGTTGCTTTCCGGACTTCAGGATATCCGGCGGCCGTAAGCATTATTTCCACGGCACCGGACAACGTATCGACGTGCTTAAGATTAACTATCCTGTACATGTCCCAGGCGGTTTCGACTAACTTTCGTATCTGTTCCGGAAGCATTCCGTGAATATCAACCACCACCCTTACACCGTGGTTAAAAGCTACAAGGGGGAAAGTCTCGGCTTTGAGGTCAATCTGACCGCCTGAAGGGAGCGGTATAAAGTGAGCACCGGTTTGAATGCACTCTTCACCTATTTCGCTGAAAATCCTGCTCAATTCGGACCACAAAGCCCTTTTCTTGATTTTTCCCTCCGTAGTTTCTGCGTCTGGTCGGGGGATCCGCCTCTCGATGGGCCGTCGGACTGCCCGGGGTTTATAGATGGGAAGTCGTATGATTTGTCCGGGATGAATTTTGTTGATATCTTTCAGCTCCGGGTTTACTTTTTTGAGTAAATCCATATATTTCCCATACAATACATTGCGGGGGATATCAATTTTGTGATGATCCTTGACTATTTTTATGAGTGTATCACCCCTGCGCACAGTGTAGCGGTTTGAGTCTATGTCCGAAGGATCCGGAATAAATTCGGGCTCAACCGTTGGCGCGGACGGTTTTTGTTGCGCTTCGGCTGCATCAGGTTCAGGCGAACCAAGGGGTTCGATGCTCAGCGGGATCACGATTGTTTGGCCGGGATAGATAATATCGAGGTTAGATAGGGAAGGATTCAATTCTTTTAAAAGCTGGAGAATTTCAGATAAACGCTTTCTGTCTGCAATGCCCTGCTTTTTAAGGATCTTATATATATAATCCCCTTTTTTGACAGTGTAGGATTCCCCGTATATTCGCCTGCCGTTTATTTGGTACACTTTTTTTTCGGAGCCGGCGGTCTTTACCATCTGGATGCTGAAGGAACCTTCATCACCGGAAGATTTTCGGGCGCAGTCGGCGGCAGATGAATAAAGCAGGCCGCAAATGACTGCGAACGCCAGACTTGAAATAAATTTAACAGGTTTTTTCAATGACTTCCTCAATGAATGCTGAGGGCGGGCACCTAATGAATCCAAAAACCACTCTACCGTAGCCCACAATTTTGATGATAATAAGAACCCTGCGGTATTATTGTCAACATGAATCCTTGTTTTTGCTTTTGCCCTGGAGTTCTTCGTTCGACCCACCATCTCCCCATGAATCTCCCGCAGCCAACCCCTCCCGCCTTACGATTCGGCCGAAGAGCCAGCACCTGCGGTGCGGTCTTCCAATCGGAGTCGGCGTCGGTATCGGTTGTTTTTAAAGTAGTTCTTTTTTTCGAGAGCTCCGATTGGATTAAATTCGGTTTTTGTCTGGTCTTTCTTACCACATATTGATATCCAATGCTATATGCACACATTATCTAGTATTTACACTTTACAAATATCCTTTGACATGATATTCAAATAAAATGGTCTCGTAAAAAGTCCCCAAGCCGTCATTCCGGCGTAGGCCGGAATCCACAAGTGATTGGAATTACTGGACCCCGGCCTGCGCCGGGGTGACGATGGAGGGGGATTTTGACTTTTTACGAAGCCATCACACATGATGAAACCGTAAAAAGTCAAAATAACGATGTCCTTCGGGGTCGGGGTCGCTAT
>CAYXDR010000380.1:0-3507 GCA_964463515.1 uncultured Desulfobacteraceae bacterium
CTTATTTTTCTGCGAAACCGGAGATTTCCGGCGGCCGCGGGGCCGAGTTTCCGGCACCGCCTGTGAGGTCGCCTGCAAAAGGCGCTGGTCACACAGCATCCATTTCCGTGGAGAGGTTTGAGCCTGAAAATCCTGCCGAGGAGCTTAAGCTTTTTCGGATGGCCCGGGTGATGCATCAGGCGGGAAAACTGGAGGAGGCCGGCGCCCTTTACGAAGAGGCATGCAGGATCAACCCCCGGTTTGTCGAGGCAAAAAGCAACCTCGGGGTAGTGTATCTTACACTCAAGAATTATACTGCAGCGGAAAATGCGTTTCTGGATGTAACCGCAATTAACCCGGAATACCCGGACGGACATTATAACCTTGCATGTGTCTATGCCGTAACCGGGCGCAAAGAGAAGGCATTGAGCGCGCTTTCCCGTGCCGTAGGGCTCGAGCCGGAAGTGCGCCGCTGGGCCCTTGTAGACAAGGATCTGTCCGCACTCAGGGATGAAGCGGCGTTCAGCGATGTTATTTCCCCGGTGAATTGAAACCGAAAAGGCTTTACATGTGCTTTATTTGATAATTTTTATCTTTTCAACTTGGGTTCAGTGATGATTAAATTTTGCCAGAAGGTAATTCCTCTTGTGTGTCTGCTTACCGCGTGTGCATGGTTTTACACCTTCGCGATTCCGGTGGAGGCGGCGCGTGTGGCCGGCCGGGAGGGTGTTTCTTCCACCGGTACCGAAACTTCGACCCGGAGCCCTTCTGCCAGCCAACAGCAAGGGGCGGATGAGGCTGAGGAAGCCGAGGATGATTCCGGCGGCGGGCGTTTTGTGACCATCGATTTCGACGATGTGGATATTCTTCTTTTCATCAAGTTTATCAGCGAATTAACGGAAAAGAATTTTGTGGTCGATAAGGCTGTGCGCGGCAAGGTGACCGTAATTTCTCCCACCAAGATTTCCGTGGACGAGGCTTACAAGGTTTTCGAGTCCGTGCTGGAAGTGAGCGGTTTTACGACAGTGCAGTCAGGTAGCATCGTAAAGATTGTCCCCTCGGTTGAAGCCCGGGCCAAAGGCGTGGAGACGAACCTGTTCCCCGAGAGGCGAGGACGGGAGGACAGGGTCGTCACGCAGTTGGTCCCTCTAACTCATGCTAATCCGGGGGAAGTTAAAAGTATCCTTGCCCCTTTCATATCAAAGAGCAGCGTTGTCGTTTCCTATCCCCCGACCGGAATGCTGATTATCGCCGATATACAATCCAACGTCCAGCGCCTGCTGAAAATCATAAAGGCCATCGATGTCGAGGGGGTTGGGGTGATGATGGCGGTGATTCCTTTGGAACACGCCTCGGCGGAAAATTTGTCCAAGGCCATGAATACGTTGTTTCAGGGTGCGGCACAGGAGGCCAAGAAAAAGGGACATGCGGACATGGCGACCGTAAAGATAGTGCCGGACGAACGAACCAACACCTTGATCGTCCTGGCCTCCGAAGCCGATATCCGCCGGATCAAGGAATTGGTTGCTCTTTTAGACAAACAGACACCTCCGGGAGAAGGAGATATCCGGGTAGTCTACCTTCAGCACGCGAATGCGGAGGATTTGACCAAGGTTTTAATGGCCATTCCGGTTAAACAGACAAAAGATGCCGCTGATCCCGGAAAATCGCCTGTTATTTCCAAGGAGGTTCAGATTGTAGCCGATGCAGCCACCAATTCCTTGGTTATCACCGCAAACAAGGAAGATTACACGTTGCTCGAAAATGTGATCCAGCAGCTCGATATTCCCCGCCGAATGGTCTACATCGAAGCTCTGATCATGGAAGTGAGCGTAAACAAGGACCTCAAGCTCGGCACGGACTGGAGAGCTGCTGATGATGTAGGCAGCCACAAGGGCCGTTTGGAGGTTCGAAACCCCCAACACCCATACTTAGCCCAAAGGGGATGCCGAGCGGTTTTTCCCTCGGTGTGATCGGCAATATTATCGAGGTGGGGGGAGTTACATTTGATACTCTCGGAGCAGTCATTAATTTCATGCAGAGCGAAGACGGCGTTCAGATTTTGTCCACTCCGCAGATAATGACAACTGATAATGAAGAAGCCCAGATACAGGTGGTCAAGAACGTACCTTTCCAGACACGCGCTGAAACTACTGATACATTCAGGGACTACAGTAGCTACGAATACAAGGATGTCGGTGTGACCCTGACTATAACACCTCAGATAAACAGGGAAAAGTTCGTACGGCTCAAAATAGAGCAGGAGGTCAGCCAGGTCACGGACGATACCGAAAAGGTCAGGCCCACCACTTTGAAGAGATTGGCGAAAACCACGGTGATAGTGCAGGACGGCAACACTATCGTTATAGGTGGATTGATAGATGAACTGGTGAATCGTTCAGACTACAAGGTTCCTTGTCTCGGGGGAATTTCCGGGCTTGGATGGGCTTTCAAGTCCGCTTCAAGGAGAAAAGAAGCCCAGAACCTGTTCATTTTTTTGACACCCCATATAGTCGAAAACCAGGAGGACGCGCAGAGGCTCCATGACATCAAAAGAGAGCAGATAGACAAGATCAAGGAAGGAGTCATCAAGATGAGGGAGGAAAGCGATCTTTTGAAAAAAATCGAGAACCAGGGTGCGGCAGAGGATTAATACATGACTCAGCGTCTGCTTGGAGAAATTCTTGCACAAACCTGCGGTCTTGGAACCGATGACCTGGCCTCGGCTCTCAGCCTTCAGAAGTCCAAAGGGGGCAGGCTGGGGGAAATTTTGATACGGCAGAATGTCATCACCGAAGAACAGCTTCTCGAGGCTCTTGCAGTTCAGTTTTCGATTCCCTTTATCAAGGATATTTCTCCCGAAGGCCTGAATACGGATTTTACCGATAAGGTGCCGATACTTTTTTTGAAAAAATGGCGGATGTTTCCTGTGATGAACGCTACCAGGCGTTTTATTGCGGTTAACGATCCCCTCCTTTTTCAGCCCCTCGACGATCTCAGACTCATCCCTGGGTTGGCGGATGTTTCAGCAGTTCTTGCACCTGCCGGCGTGATCAATTCCCTTATCAACTATGCGTACGATTTGAACAGGGATTCCGCCGAACAGGTCGTGCAGGATATGCATGAAGACGATACGGACAGGATTATTTCCGAGATCGAGGAAACCGGAGACCTGCTCGAGGACACAAGCGACGCCCCGATCATAAAGCTTGTAAATCTGATGCTTTCTCAGGCTGTCAAGGCCCGCGCGAGCGACATCCACATCGAACCTCTGCACCACGTACTGAAAATCCGCTACCGGGTGGACGGTATCCTGTATGACAAGCTTTCGCCTCCTAAACGGATACAGTCTGCCTTGATATCGAGGGTGAAAGTGATGGCCGACATGAACATCGCCGAAAAGCGCCTCCCTCAGGACGGGCGGATAGAAATCCGCATTGCAGGCAGAAACGTCGACATCCGTGTGTCCACGATCCCGACCTCTTTCGGAGAGAGGGTGGTGCTGCGGCTGCTGGATAAAACTTCAGC
>CAYXDR010000381.1:0-3505 GCA_964463515.1 uncultured Desulfobacteraceae bacterium
GGCTGGCATGGCTTGTTTCCTCCTCCACCGTTATTCGACTATCCCCAGGATATCGTCTTCCCGCATGATAAGATGTTCCACCCCATCGATCTTAATCTCTGTGCCTGCATATTTTCCAAACAATACCCGGTCGTCGGCCTTGACCGCCATCGGTAACCGGGAACCCTTTTCATCCAGCTTCCCCGGACCGACCGCCACCACCTTGCCCTGCTGGGGTTTCTCCTTCGCGGTATCCGGTATTATGATACCTCCGGAAGTCTTCTCGTCCTCTTCGATCCTTAACACCAGTACCCTGTCGTTCAAAGGCTTCACGTTCATCTGTTAACACCTCCTGCATAAAACATGTAGCTGTTCAAAAAACTCCGACGATATAACGGCCAACCTTCAAAAAGGTTACCAACCTATTGATTTTACTATAATTAATATGACATATGGAAAGATAAGCACCAATTCCAGTTTGTCAAGAGCGGAAGCCAAAGAATTCCCGGGAGCTTCAATGTTGCTGAAACCGTAAAAAGTCCCGGAGCCGTCATTTCCCGACGAGAACTTGTGTCGGGAGGTGACGATAGAGGGGATATTTTGACTTTTTACGACTTCATCGATATTCACTTCCGGAGAGCTTCCACCACTTCAGGGTCTTGGGGAGTTTCACAGTAGGGGCAAATCCTGACGGTTGTTCCTCCGATTTTTTCTATACGATGGAGAAATACAATGTTTTCGTTATTTTCTTCCCTTGTTATGCAGGCGCTGTTTATACAGCGGTCCCCTCCTTCGGTCCTGGTTCGGTATGCCCACTTTTCCACCCGTGTTCCCTCCGCAAACCGGGAAACCCTACAACTTTTTTTGGAGCTGTACTCGGTAAATAACACGACTATATTCGTAAGGATCGGATCCCATTTGAAATTTTCGGGCACATGCAACTTGATGACATCTTTTGGTGTCGATGTGTCCCATGCACCGCGTACGTTCATGGACAAAACCACCTGTATATCCGGAAAAAGCTTAGATATCAGGTTGCTTATCACGCCCCCGCAGCCCCTCGGGATGTGGTCTATCACATACCCGTTGTGTATACGCGCGGTGGTGTAACGCTCCTCTTCGATAACTTTCGGAGGCCTGCCGCCAAGGTCCTGAAGATAAAATCCCAGGTCCTCCGGATCGAATGACCGGATAATCCCTTCCAGGGAAAACATGCGGTTGTCGATGGCATGCATGCACATGGCCATACGTGTCGGCACACCGAAATCCGACTGCACCCCGCTGCAATCCAGGGGATGATCGTAAAGATCCGGTGTGATCTCCTGTGCATTTTTGTCTATGGGCCTTGCATGAAAAACAGGAAGACCATGCGGCTTTACCAGGGAAAGGGATATGCGGGGGTGTTTCCGGGAAAAAATTCCCGCCGCGAAATCACCGGTGCTCGACCCCCTCAAATTGAACTGGTATCTGTTTACGTAGAGAAGATTCAAGCTCGGAAGCATTTCTTCGACCGAATCGTATTCGTTTGCCAATATCCCGTTTTTCAGGATCCTGTATTTCTGGCGTATGTTGAACCCTGCGTCAGGGAAGCTGCTTGCATGGAGCCTCCAGTTCAGCGTCGATGCGGCGTCAATGTGAGATGAGACTACCCTCGATCCTCCTATGTCGTTACATTCTCCGAAATCGAGATCTGTTATACGTCCGAATTTATGGTAAATAGTGGCACAATCCAGCAGAAGCTGGGACGGATGGCTGTGCTTGCCGTCTCCCCCGTTGAAGATAATCGGAAAAATAAGGTTGGCTGGATAGCTGTAGTATTCCTTGGCATACTCGCGGACCTTTTTCGCAAAAGACCTGAAAGCGGAAATCAGCGCCCACTTGGCAGATCCCTCCGCTGCGTGCCGCATGACAATGAAGCGGGAGCCGGAGCCCTGCCCCACGAATGTGTCCACCGTGTGATAGATGCTTTCGCCCTTTTGCATCGAACTTTCCCCGGCGCTTCGAAACCCGACGACGCTCCCGGCACCGAGCATTGAGAAGGCGTCTTCAAAAGAGCTGTAGGTTCGTGTGCTTTCCTGGGAAAATATTAAATCGCATTTTTCACTTGCCAGATAGTTCACGAATTTCTTAGGGTTACCCTCTCTCAGTTCCCTATATACGTGTACCGCCCTTTCGCAGATGTCTGCTATGTAGTCAAGCCCCAGATCACTCACACAAATCACACTGCGGACCAATTTATCCATGACCATCTCCTCTTTTCAGGAACTCTAACGCCGGGCAGGACGGCCCCCGAACCCCCTTCGGTCTTAGCCCTAGGGAAATTGCGTGATTGATTCAGGAAACCGCCGGAGTATTTACTCTAACCTGATAAAATAGTATATTTTGACCCCCCGGGCAAGAGCTGGAAACGAATTTTAGCTCCGGTAAATACAAGGTTCTTGATTCTGTTACAGGCCGAAGATGACAGCGCCGAAAAATTTTCATCGTTATTACAACGAAACAGAGATGCTTGCACGGTGTACGAAGGGAAATTGCAAACACCGCCGAAGCCGTAAGGAGCCACACTAAGTGATAGAAAATGAAGAAAAGAAAGAAAATGATCCTAACCTGGAAAAACAGCAGGCCCCTTCTTTGGCGAAGGGCTGCCTTGTTAACACCGTCTTTTCAGCATGTGTAGGGATAGGACTGCTGCTCGCCTACAAGGCAGCCGTTTCGGATTTAGACGGGATATATCTACCCATCGGCCTCGGACTTCTTTTATTGGGTTCCGTGGTTATCTGGCGGGAATGGAGATGATAAAAGGAATTCGGCGATGCTGAAAAAGTAGTTCTGAGCTGCTCCTGCCGAAGCCTTTCCCGTGCCCCGTTCCGTCAATCTTCACTCCCGACTGTCAGGATGGGGCCCGAGGGCGCCTCGGGCCAAGATATGCCCCGTCGTGACCTCTCGGCGGCCAGTTTGAAACCAAGCATCTTGTAAATCAACTTGGCCACCGCAAACGGCGAGTTAACATCCCACTGCGAACAAGCCAGCTCTACAACGTCGAAACCCACAACGTTCTTAGTCGAAAAAACTTCCGACAGAAAACCCAAGACCTCATCCCAAAGCATACCTCCAGGCTCTGGCGTTCCGGTGCCGGCGATTACGCTCCAGTCGAAAACATCGACATCTACGGTGATATAAACGTCTCCGGGAAGCGCACGGAGCGCAGCGCATACATCGAATCCACCACTTCTGATCCTGTGCATAGGGAAAAGCGCCAGCTTGTCCCGCGCGGCCAGGCGGGCCTCCTCCACGCTCATACTGCGGATACCCACCTGGAGAGTTTCTCCTGTCACTTCCCGCACTCTTGCCATTACGCATGCGTGACTATAAGGGCTGCCTTCGTATTCCCAACGCAGATCGGCGTGGGCATCCAACTGGATCACTCCCAACGAGGCATTATGTTCGGCCGCCGCCCTGACCGCGCCCGGCGTTATTGAATGATCCCCCCCGAGAATGACAGGAAACCTTCCGGATTCGAAGATTT
>CAYXDR010000382.1:0-3495 GCA_964463515.1 uncultured Desulfobacteraceae bacterium
GGCCTGCGCCGGGGTGACGACGGATGGGATATTTTGACTTTTTACGGTTTCATCATTTTTCGTTTGGTGGGCTAGAGCGCTTTTTGTGCAAAACGGCAGTATCTCTCGCCCGCTCGCTGCGCTCACTAGAGCCGCAGAGAACACAGAGGACCACAGAGAACAACCAAAAACCAGATCACAGAGGGGGGTGAGTAGCAGGGCACGGCTGATGGAGCCATGCCCCAAAGCTTCAATTGCGCGAGCGCATCTCAGCCTTGAGGCATGCCTCCATCCCTTAACCGGCCCGTGTGAACTACAACACGGGCCAGCCGTGCCCTTAGCGCGAAGAAACGGGCGATTACTGCCGGGGATAAAAAGACCACGGGAGAATTACGCAGAGTCCAGCGGCCCCGCCGGAACCGTGTTAGCTGTTGGCTGGGCGGAAAAGAGAACTACTTTAGAAACAGCCGATTACGACAACGACATCGTGGCCCGTCAAAGCTTTGACGATCCGGGACAGTATTTGACAGGAGCGCCGACGGCCCGGATCCGCACGTAACCCCATAGGCCGTATTTTTGCCGTTTTTCCAACCTTTTAGTCCTGTGGCATAATCCTTGCCTGTGATCCTGATAAGAACAATAAAAAATCCGGCCTCTTTTTAGCGCCGGTTTTGTGCATGCGGAGGAAGATGACGTGGATATAACAACCCTTATTGGTCTGCTGGTTGCCGGGGGCCTGGTTGTAAGTGCAATACTTATGGGTGGCTCCGGGGCCTGGTTCGTGAATTATCCCTCTCTGATGATTGTTATCGGCGGAACGATGGGCGCCACCCTTCTCGCCTACCCCCTTTCGGATGTGCTCGGGGTGTTCAAGGTCGTTAAAAATGTTTTTCTTCATCGTACTCAGGATACGGGCAAGCTGATCGATCAACTTGTGGATTTTGCGAAGAAGGCCCGGAGAGAAGGAATCCTCAGTTTCGAGGCAGCCATCAAGAAGCTGGATGACGACTTCCTGGCAAACGGGATGCAGCTTGCCATAGACGGCATGGAATCCTCCGCGATAGAGGAAATCTTGACGACCGAGATACGCTTCATTGACCAGAGGCACAAGCTGGGTGCGGAAATATTTACGACCATGGGCACTTTCGCCCCGGCCGTGGGCATGCTCGGGACCATCATCGGCCTTGTCCAGATGTTGATGCAGATGGACGACCCCAGTACAATCGGGGCGCCCATGGCTGTCGCCCTGTTGACCACATTCTACGGAACGATGCTGGCAAACCTCCTGTTCCTTCCCATCGCCGGAAAACTGAGGACCAGGAGTAAGAAGGAAATACTCATAAAAAAGATGGTGATCGAGGGAATTATCGCGATTCAATCCGGTGACAACCACCGCGTGGTAGAACAGAAACTCAAGGCCTTCATCGCACCCAAGGACAGGCGTGAGATCGAGGCCGGCGGAGAGCCGCAGAAGGCGGGGACGGCATGAAACGAAACAGGTGGGAAGAGGAAAATCAAGATGACGACCAGGCACCCGGGGGGAACTGGGAGATTGTTTACTCCGGCTTTGCGCTTATAATGCTGTGTTTCTTCATAATGCTGTGCTCGTTTTCATCGATGGAGGACGCCAAAATCATGCGGTTTACAAAGGCCTTTCTCGATGCCGTCAACATAGTTACAGGAGGTCTAAAATTCGATCCCGGCACCAGGGTTCTTCCTTTGACGCCCGATATCGTGGTCGACCAGAGTGATTTCGTACTCATGATGGAACGAGTAAAGGAATATTCCGTCCAGAAAGGCTTCCAGGGCGACCTGGAGATGGAAGCCACAGAGAAAGGGCTTGTCATGCGCTTTCGGGACCGGTTGATGTTCGACCTGGGAAGGGCAAGGATTTCAGATGAGGCCCGGCCGCTGCTCGACGTTATAGCCGAAGAATTGAAGCGGCATCCTGACTACCCGGTCACCATTGAAGGCCACACGGACAACCTTCCCATTTTTACCTCCGAATACCCTTCCAACTGGGAGTTGTCCGTGGCCAGGGCGGTGACCGTGCTGAGGTACCTGGCCGAAGAACACGGCATTCCCAGTGAGCGGCTGTCGGCCGCTGGTCACGGTGAATACAAGCCCATAGCTGACAACGACACACCCGAAGGAAGATCCAGGAACAGGCGCGTGGAGATCTCTATAAGAAAGCCCCGGAAAGGGTAGGGGAGGAAAGGTGATCTCATGGAGCAACGATGGCTTACTACATTCAACGACCTGGTGACGTTGCTGATGGTCTTTTTCGTGTTGCTGTTCAGCCTCAGCAGCATCGACGTCAACAGGCTGAAGGAAGTTGTCGATTCCCTTCAAAGCGGCCTCGGTGTGCTGCTGCCCGGCTCCCAGACTAAGGTGGGCCTGGTGGGTGCCATGCCTGAGGAAGTTCCCCCGGCGGTGATAACGGAACGGGAGCAGTTTAAAGAAGACGATCCCAGTGTTGAATTCGAGGAAGATCCCGGCACAAGGAAGGCGGAAATGGCGGAGTCGATGTCTGAAATCGAGGGTGTGGAGGCTGTCACCACGGACAGTGGTGTGGTAGTTTCCGTGTCGGACGCCTTGTTGTTCGAAAGCGGCAAGGCTGAAATTTCCTCCGGTGCCCATTCGCTCTTGAATGCAATTGCCCTTACACTGAAACCGGTTGATTATCCAATCCGGGCCGAAGGGCACACCGACGACCGCCCCATAAAAACTAAACGTTATCCTTCCAACTGGGAGCTGTCGGTGGACCGGGCCGTGAAAGTTGTAAAATACCTGCATGAACAGGGAGGGATCCTTCCCTGGAGGCTTTCCGCCGTGGGTTACGGGGAATTAAAGCCTAAAGCCGACAACTCCACCCAGGCCGGCAGGGCCTTGAACCGCAGGGTCGAGATCTTTATCGATATGTAGGATATGGAGGATACGAAATGTCAAAAAAAATGACCATAATATTAATAGGGATATGCTCTTTATCCTTATTGTTTACTGGTATAACTTTTATTGTAATGGTCAATAAGATATCAAAAATAGAGGAAACCTTTATTGAGGAAGATCTCGAAGAGGAGGGAGATGAAGGAGCCAGGGAGCCAGGAATAATGCATCCTTTAGGCAGCTTTATCGTTAATTTGAAGGACGATGAGGGCTCCAGGTACGCGCGGGTCAACATCGACGTGGATCTGGAAAACGAGGAAATGGTGGCGGAAATAGAAAAAAGGAAGAGCCAGATAAGAGACATGATCCTGATGATAATAAGCTCCAAAACAGCCGAAGATATCCGGTCGGTGGAAGGAAAGCAGGCATTGAGACAGGAGATACTCGAAGCCCTCAGGCGGGTGTTCAAAGACGGTGGTGTCCATGGCCTGTTTTTCACCGAATTCGTGATCCAATAGATGGTTCCAGGCAATAAAAAACGAAAACCGCAGGACTTGATACGAAATGAACGACCAGATTCGCCCCGCGACCTCGAGGCGCAGCTCGACGTGAACCTGCGGACGGCGGTCC
>CAYXDR010000383.1:0-3494 GCA_964463515.1 uncultured Desulfobacteraceae bacterium
GATCTGTCGTCACGGGGATTTGGTGGGTTTGCTTCACCCCGTGCCACCCTGAGATTTGAGGACTTTTTCAATTTCTTGGACCAGAAAGGGCAGGTTGGGCTTCGAAAAACTCAATTCCGTAGCCGGAATCCGGTGGTGTTTGATGTCTGGCGGGATATGCTTGTGGTGAGGGTGGGTCGGGTTCAAATGCGGCTCATTGGGATGAGCCTGGGAATCGTACCAGTACAGCTTCTCCCCGTAATGCCAAACCTCGTAGCCATAACCGTCAATGACCATTGGCTTTCGGTCGTATCGAAGGCGTTCAAGCACGACTAACCGATAGCCCTCATCGAATTGCAGCTCTCCCGCGACCCTGGCAAGCGTCGATCCAAGGCGAACGAATGTAAGCGTTGACCTTCGTATCGAGGGGAAGTGTTCCCTCAGAGTATAAACGTAGAGTTCATAGTCCTGCGGACTTCGGAAGCCGTCGCTCATGCCGCCACCCGAATCAAACCCGTCAGGCTGATCCTGTCTTCCTGGATGCGCTGAATCTCATTGCGATAATCGGCCTGCCGTGCCAGCCAGGTGCGGTATACGCTGGCCCATTCTGTGAAATCAAGGACCCATGCGTCATCGTCCGGCTCTTCACCGCTCATGTACGCAGCATAGAACGTCTCGGAACGTACGCCGTATTTTCGCTCGAAGCGAAGCAGGTCCTCTTCAAGGGAGTGGATGTCATTGAGGATGTCTTTAAGCATCATGTCACCTCCGGCAAAAATTGTATTGGGTTTCGCTACGCTCCACCCAACGATCTGTATGTGTTGCGGCTTACGTTGTCATATCGCAGGAATGTTGTCAAACTGTCGGACGTGAAGGATCTCATTTGGGTGGACAGGAAAAATCTTTGATTCTTCCACAACCATGACAGCAACGTTGTCCCCGACGGCATTGAAAACTTCCAGTGAGTAGCCCGTCTCCTGGCCGGGTCCTTTTTCGTGCTGATCCACAACGGTGGCGATATCTCCTTTCTTGAGCCCGTATTCAGGCAGATCTATTGCCAAAGATACACGGCTAAATATTTCATAATTCATCCACACGCACCTAATATTTTTGTTGAAGCTCTTCCAGCATTATCGCAACGTTGGGATCTCCTGGCTGGCCGGAGAGCATGATCTTCATCCCGGCCATGGCCCATCGGTTGGCGGCATCGCCGAAGCTCCTCATGCGGGAGTACCAATAGGCGGCTTCTTCTCTGGTAAATCGATCCACACGGCGGGCAATCAACTCAATCCGATCCAGGTCCTTGACCCGTTCCTGCAGTTTGAAGAGGAGGGCCAGTTTGCATCCGGCCTCTTCATCCAAAGGCAGATTCCCACGAAACGAGATGCGCTTGCCATTCAGGAACTGGTTGAGTTCCAGGGGAATGCCAGCCGGGTCCGACACACGGGTCAGGACGGCTTTTACCACGGGAAGGCAACGAAGCTGGGAGGGGCCGTACAAGAGCCCCCTTTCCACGAGGATGGACCTTGGGGCGACGAGGTTGTCTGCATCGCTTCGCTGACCGGGAAGTATCCTCTGCTTCACCACGAAAACAGGAACGGGCTTGTCGTTGTGCTCGGTCACACGAAGCACCCAGGGGGCCTTTTTGAGCTGGTTCTTGACTTTCTTGTGGTGATAGGTGTGCAAACCCATTTTAGATTTTTGCTTAGGGGGCATGCCTGGCTACTCCTTTTGGAACTTCTCTATAAAGGGACACTCCGGCTGGGGATCATCGATGTCCAAATAGGCCTCTGTAGTATCCCCCATCCGGACCAAACTTGCCAGGACTTCAAACAGCTCACCCAAATCCTTGACAGAATCCGGTGGTATCCCCATCGCGGTCAATCTCAACTTTCCGCCGCCAGGCAGATCCATATCCACCAGGTCAAGCAAGTCAATGCCCGATTTTCCACCCCGTTGATACAGCGAACCGATTTGCCTGAGCAGAGGAAACAGCTTTTCGGCGCCTTCCCGTCCTGTGAGGTGGACCCCCCTTTTCCTGGCCGTTTTCCAGCCCTTTTCCGCCGCCTTGGAAGGGGCGATCAGTACATCATCCGGTTCAGGGACGTAAAGCGTAACACCTTCTTTTGAAATCAGATTGGGCTTCTGCATCTGATCCGGATCCCCTTTGAAGGCCATGACCCTCTCTCCCTGAACAAGCTGGAGAATGGCCTTATTGAGAAACTGCTCGGGCACTTCACCGTACTGGTTTTTCAAAGATTCAGCGATCCCCCTTATTCTGCTGATCTTTTTTTCATGCATCTGCTGGCGAATCCACCCCTCGATGCGTTGAACATCGGGGGCTGCATCCTTTGTCCATCCGCGCTGACGCGCTCCCTCCATGGTAATCAGAGAGCAGTCCTCGTCCAGCTCCAGGTTCAACGGCAGTTCACCGGACTCACGGCTGTAAAAAAGCTGGGGTTTGTCGCTTTCATCACTTCCCATACGAAAAACACACCACATGCCCCGGCTTATACCGGCGCGAATGAGCTGGTCCAGCACCACGGGAGCATCCAGAATGGGCCAGCTGCGCAACCTGCTGAAATTCTGCCTCAACTTTTTGACGGCGATGATGTCCGCCTGGGCAAAGAACCGCGTTTTCAAATCGGTCAGGTGGGATTGCGCTCCATGCTCGGAAGTGAGCAGTTCACCTTCTTCAAGGAGAGTATTCCTAATTTGTTCCAGAACCGACACTCCACCTTCGCCGCCAGCCGTGCGGATCTCTTTCTGGACGATCTTTCCATTGGCCGAGGGATACCAGAGGTTCCGATACGCCTCGGTCACAGATGTCTCCAAAGCCTTTTCCCGTTCGCTGTATCGCTGGGTGAAGTCGTCCTTTTCAAGCTGCCTGGGATGGATGCTGTAATTCTGAGGATTGCGCTTCAGCCGCCGCATGGCCAGGACCGTTCGGGCCAAGTCCGTGAGCCGCTTCTTGGACGCTTCAGCCGGGGAGGCCTCACCTCCAAACAATTCGCCATTGTCATCGCCTTTGAGTCGCGTGGATACTGTTTCCGGCACCAGCAGGAGCGTGTTGTTCTGCTCGATACGAGGCTTGTTGGGGCCCGCGGTAGTAATGAATTCATCAATATTGACATCGCCTGCGTTCAAACTGACCAAGGCAAGCACAGGCATTCCCTGGTTGTCCGGAATATGTTCAGGTGCGGCCGCGTCGTGCACCACGTGAAAGGTCTTGACATCGGCACGAACCACTTTTCGCGCCATGACATCCAGAGCCTGGGCCACATCCTCTGGCGGGATGTTACCCCGGATCTTTGCCAGGGCGATATTTACGGACGGATCCAGACTGGCATAATACCGGCCCTGGTTGTATCGCAGATAAAAGGCGCTCCTTGAGATCTCTTTGAGGGCCTCAGCCACCTGCGGGGGTGTCAGGCCGGGGAAAGATACATCCAGCAATGTGTCCTGCTCATTGATGCCGAAAAGATTGGATTCCAAGCCCTGATTCCGGCCCACCA
>CAYXDR010000384.1:0-3488 GCA_964463515.1 uncultured Desulfobacteraceae bacterium
TTTCCATCAGGAGTCTGGTTTTGTTGATGCTCGAGTAGGTGACACGCACACCCAGGTTTATATCGCTGCTCCCCCAGCGGCCCGGGCCCATTAAAACGAACCTCTTCCCCGCCAGGTTTTTGTTCAGAGCATTAACTGCTCCGGCCACCTCCATTTTGTCTTCAAAATTACTTAAAGAATCGTAACCCCTTGGATCAACATAAACAATATATTCCAGGTTTTCGACTACACTGTTGAACAACCCCGATTTGGTGACAAAAAGAAGCCTTTCCTCCGGCACATCCGTCGGGATATCCACTTTCCCCAGTTCCTTGCGCGTGGAAAGCGCCCGACACTGCAGAATATACAGCTGGTCCCCGTCCCAGGCGAACTCCATGTCCACGGGACGCCCGTATGCCGCAGATACCCTGGATAGAACCTTCTTGGCCAGGTTGACGAAAGGGGTGCGGCTCAGCAAATGTTCGAACGTTACGAAAAGTCGCCCACGGCTCAAATCCTGGTTCATAAAATAGGGTGCTGAAAGATACCCGTCCTTTTCGACCGAGACAGCGTAAAAAAGATCCGGGTGCTGCGTCTCGGCTGCAAGGGTCGTAAAATCCACTGTTTCGAAACAACCCTTTTTAAGGTTCAATACATCGACGTTTTTCTGTGAATATTTTTTTATCTGAGAAGAAGTGGTTTCCGGACGAAGCAAAGGGTGGCTCAACGGGACGATACGCGGATAGTCGGAACTCACGCGGTCCACGGCCCTCGTGCCCAATCCAAAGACAAGCCGGGCCAGGCCCTCCTCTTTCCTGATCCTGGGATTCCATGCATATACATTCTGAGAAAAAAGCACGCCAGCGACAAAAGGAAAAAAATAATCTCCAAAACGCCTTCCCACCACCTTCTGGACCACCATGGCCATTCGTTCGTCATAGTCGATCAGGTCATGATCCAGCCGGTACAGAATCGGATCCGGCCCGAAAGTGCTGGCAAAAACCTGCTTCAGGCCGTTGATGAATTGCTCCAGCCTTGTTTCAATATCTCCCTGGTTTGCGAGAAAAACCGAAAGGTACTTCCCGGAAAAGGCCAGGCCGAAACTGTCCTCAAGAAGGCTCGAAGAACGAATTATAATGGGATGTTCGCCTATTTCCTCCAGAATCTTTCTGAACCCCTCAACCACTTCGGAGGAGAAAGTGGCACTTCGGAATTTTTCTTCTATGTGTTGAAATTCAGCTTCTATCTCCTCACGGTCCTTATATTTATGTGTGTGAAACAGGTAGAGGTTGTTACGGTCCAGGAACTCTGAAAACACACCCGAGTTCAGATACCAGGTATCAGGGACCCGGATATATTTTTCAAGCTCTTCATCGTGTTTTTCGAGGATGGGGAGGAGGATCTTCAACGCCAGAATCATGCCCGCGGCCTTTCCGCCGAGCTTACCGGGCCGCTTTCTGCTCCAGAGGCATCTTCTAAGCACCAGGTCCATATCCCGTATGGTGATATGCTTCTTGGCCAGCCCGACAAAGGGCAGTTGGCTGGAAATGAACCGGCTGATCAAGGCCACCCTTATACCGGTAGCCTCTTCCGGGGAAATGTACACCTCGCCCATGGGGATGTCACAAAACTCCCTCAAGGCCTCGTATATCTCCATGGAGGAAGCCTGGTCGCGGTTGGCGATAATAGAAAGAGTCTGGGCTTTTTCCCTTTTCCTGGCAAGGTTGACATAGTCTTCGATTTCACCCGGAGACAGGCACGTGGCGAAAAAGTAATCGCACAAGGCCTCACTGTATTCAAGCCGGTTTTCTTCCGTATCGGGCAAACCTTCCTGCTTGAGTTCTTCTCGTGTCATTTGCAGGAGTTCGTCACGACTGATTATCCCTCTGTTTTCAAGCACATCCTGAAAGGTGGCATTGATCAGGTCACCCAGATGGGCAAACTGGATCTTCTTTTTCAGGAGCCGGTAAACTTTCAAGAAGTCCCTGTATTCGCTCATTTTCCTTATCCCCACTGCGGTCGGAAGCCGGAGCCGCTGTCATCGGCCTTTAGCCGTTAGCTTTTAGCCGGCACGGAAAAAAGCATAACCTTAAAAACAGCCGATACCGATGCCGATACCGACGCCGACCCCGATTCAAACCTTACACCCAGCCTCGCAGCTTGCAGGCTTCAGCGACCCTGGCCACCGCGATCAGGTAAGCCGCCTGTCGCATGTTCACTTTCTCTCGTTTCATCATCTCATAAACCGCATGAAAGGCCTTCGTCATCTTTTCATCCAGGCGGTCATTGACGACTTTGCCCGACCAGTAATAATTATAGGTGTTTTGAACCTGCTCGAAATAGGACACTGTCACACCACCGGCGTTTGCCAGAAAATCCGGAAGAACAAAAACATTGTTTCCATGCAAAATGTTGTCAGCCTCGGGCGTGGTCGGTCCGTTTGCCAGTTCGCAGGAAATCCGGCACTTAACGCGATCGGCGTTGGCGTCGGTGATCACGTTTTCGAGCGCAGACGGAAAAAGAACCTCGACATCCATCTCCAGAAGCTCCTCGTTGGAGATCGGCTCGGCATCCGGATATCCCTCAAGGGCACCGGTTCTCAATTTGTAATCGACAACTCTACACGGATCCATGCCGTTGCTGTTGCATATGCCTCCCCGGGAATCAGACGCCGCTACCAGTTTTAAACCGAGGATTTCATGCCCCAGAAGCGCGGCGTATTGGCCTGCATTACCGAAACCCTGAACCGCCATCGTCTTTCCATCGAGGTCTATCTTTAACATTTCGGCGGCCTCTCGAAGAACGAAAATCCCTCCCCTGGCTGTGGCATCGCCCCTACCCTGCGAGCCTCCGACAGGAATGGGTTTGCCGGTTATCATGGCGGGATGATGTTCACCTATCATGGTTTCATATTCGTCCATCATCCATCCCATAATCTGAGGCGTGGTGTAAACATCTGGGGCGGGCACATCCTTGGAAACAGAAAGGAATTTGCCCACGGCGCGTATGTAAGCCCTTGCCAGCCTCTGCTTTTCCCTGTCCGACAATATCTTGGGATTGCAAGTGATGCCTCCCTTGGCCCCTCCTAGCGGGATATCTACCACAGCGGTCTTCCAGGTCATCCACGCAGCCAGGGCGCGCACGGCATCCAGAGTTCCGCCGGTATGCCAGCGCAACCCGCCCTTCGTGGGACCCCTTGCACTGTTGTATTGTATGCGGTAGCCGTGGAAAACTTTTATTTTCCCATCATCCATTTCCACGGGCATCGTCACCTTTACTTCCTGCTGAGGCCAACGCAGGAGTTCATGCGTAGCCTCGTCGAGGCCGAGCCTTGCAGCGGCTTCATCCAGTTGTGCTTGGGCGATTTGAAATGGGTTTAGTTCGGACATTTAATAAATTCCTTTCTAATATTATTATATTTTCATGTCAAAAAACCATAATCCAATGTTGATGAAGTCGTAAAAAGTACAATCCCCGGCTTATCGGCGTCGGGATCGAAATCGGCAGTT
>CAYXDR010000385.1:0-3485 GCA_964463515.1 uncultured Desulfobacteraceae bacterium
ATCACTGGACCCCGGCCTGCGCCGGGGTGACGATAGATGGGATGTTTTGACTTTTACGAGGCCGTCAATGTTGTTCAACTCGTAAAAAGTACAATCTCCGCTTTATCGGCGTCGGGGTCGAAATCGGTATCGGGGTCGAAAAGAGCGTTGATCAGCTTCCGATACCGATGCCGATAGCGACCCCGACCCCGAAGGACATCGTTATTTTGACTTTTTACGACCTCATCAATGTTGTTCCAAACGCCCTTTCCTGCGGACGAAAAATCGCACTCTTATGTCAATAATGACATATATTTTGATCTTTTGATTCTTTATTGACACCAAAGAGGAAACACGATAAACTTTTATTTATGTTTAATGTCCGGACTGAAAATTTTTTCATAACATTATATCGGATTTTTGCCGTGGTAATTGCAAAGAGAACGCCGATGCCTGCATTTGTTTTAAATCGACATCTGGCGAAAGGAGGAGATTTATGGATAAAATCTTGAGGATTGATATGGGAGCGCCAGAGGGCCCTAAAGCGGTAGAGACACCGACGGGGGCCTATAATGGCCTGGGAGGCAGGGCTTTGACCTCCGCGATCGTCGCCAAGGAAGTTCCCCCTCTGTGCCATCCTCTTGGGGCCGAAAATAAACTGGTAATCGCTTCCGGGCTGCTCGGGGGGACCACGGCAGCCATGTCCGGTCGAATTTCCGTAGGTTGCAAAAGCCCCCTTACCGGAGGCATCAAAGAAGCGAATTCAGGCGGTCAGGCCGGTCAGGTACTCGCCAGGCTGGGTTATGCAGCTATCGTGCTCGAAGGAAAACCAGCCGAAGGTTCTCTCTATAAGATCTTGCTAAATAAGGACGGGGTGCATATAGCTTCTTGCAACGAATTTGCCGGCCTGGGAAACTATGACCTCATCGACAGGATAAAGGAAGAATATGGAGACAAGGTTGCCTGCATGTCCATCGGCCAGGCAGGTGAGATGAAAATGTGCGCCGCCTCCATAGCATGCACGGACATGGATTTCCGGCCCAACCGTCACGCCGGCCGTGGCGGCGTAGGAGCCGTCATGGGTACCAAAGGCGTAAAGGTCATCATTCTTGACGATACGGGCATGAAAATGCGCAGCCCGAAAAACCCTGAAGCCTTTAAAGAAGCCACCAAACTCTGGGTCGAAGGACTCAAGAAACACCCGGTGACAGGAGAAGGCCTTCCGGCATACGGGACCAACGTACTTACAAACATCGTCAATGAAGCAGGCGGATACCCGACCTACAACTTTACTCTCGGGCGATTCAAGGGCTGTGAGAAAATCAGCGGGGAGACCATGGCTGAAACCGAAACCGCCAGGGGTGGCCAGGCCACTCACGGTTGCCACCGCGGTTGCGTAATCAGGTGCTCCGGTATATACGTCGACAAGGACGGCAACTATGTAACGAAGCAGCCGGAATATGAAACTGTCTGGGCTCACGGGGGAAACTGCGGGATAGACGACATGGATGCCATAGCCATGCTTGACAGGCTCGACGACGACTTCGGCCTCGATACCATTGAAATGGGTGCAACGATAGGTGTGGCGATGGAGGCCGGGCTTGCAAAATTCGGGGATGCCGAAGCCGCAATCGAGCTCGTGAAGGAAGTGGGCAAAGGAACTCCGCTGGGTCGCATCCTGGGCAACGGCGCTGCCGTTACCGGGAAAGTGTTCGGGGTAGAGAGAGTACCGGTAGTCAAAGGACAGGCCCTTCCGGCCTACGACCCGCGTGCGGTTCAGGGAATCGGTGTTACATACGCTACAAGCACAATGGGAGCCGATCATACCGCAGGTTATGCAGTGGCCACAAACCTCTTGAGCGTAGGCGGAAAAGTCGATCCACTCAAACCACAAGGACAGGTGGAACTTTCCAGGAACTTGCAAATCGCCACCGCCGCAATTGATTCCACCGGCATGTGCCTTTTCATCGCCTTCGCGGTGATGGATCAGCCCGAAACCTTTCAGGCGCTCATCGACATAATCAACGCCTTTTACGGACTGAGCCTAACAGCGGATGATGTAACCGAACTGGGAAAATCTGTGCTCAAAAACGAACGGGAATTCAATGCAGCGGCCGGGCTGACCGCAAAACACGACCGGCTGCCTGATTTCTTCAAGAGGGAGGCCCTCTCCCCCCATGAGGTGACTTTTCAGGTCACCGACGAGGAACTGGACAAAGTCTTCAACTGGTAGTGTCTTTTTTCATTGCAGCAGTGATCATCCTGCCGGGGGCCGACAAGGCCCCCGGTCTCTTTTTTCAGCACACCCATTTCCGGCTTCGCGTCTGAACCGCTCATAAATTTCTTGATCGACCGGGATGCTTTCTACATGATTGTAATGGAGTCAATTCTGTGATAATGACACTCACGTTAAGTTATGACGCTTATTTTCATCCGGTCGCCAACACAACAGAAAAGGAGAGAAGAAATGACCGCAAAACTTATCAAAGGAACCGATATCCGGGAGGAAATCCTACAGGAAATCGAAGAAGAGGTTAAAAAGATCAAAAATGATCATGGTGTAGTTCCGGGTCTGGTAACTATCCTTGTCGGAGAAAACCCGGCCTCGATTTCCTATGTGACTTTAAAGATCAAAACCGCAGACAGGGTCGGTTTCAAGGAAATTCAGGACAATCAGCCTGAAACGATATCCGAAGAAGAACTTCTTTCCCTTATTGATAAATACAACAAAGACGATTCAATTCACGGCATACTCGTGCAGCTGCCTCTTCCCAAGCATATAAACGAAAAAAAGGTTTTGAACGCAATCGATCCGGACAAGGATGTGGACGGTTTTCACCCCGTCAATGTAGGGCGTCTGATGATAGGCGGCTCAGAGGTCAAATTCCCTCCCTGTACGCCAGCGGGCATCCAGGAAATGATCGTTCGCGCCGGTGTCGAGACCAGCGGTGCGGAAGTGGTGGTGGTCGGAAGATCGAACATCGTAGGTAAACCCATAGCAAACATGCTGCTGCAGAAAGGCCCGGGAGCCAATTCCACTGTCACGGTCGTACATACCAGAACCAAGGACCTGGCTTTTCACTGCAAACGCGCGGACATTCTCATCGTCGCAGCCGGTGTTCCGGGCCTTGTAAAACCGGAATGGATCAAGCCTGGAGCCTGCGTGATAGATGTGGGCGTCAACCGGGTAGGAGAGAAAATAAGCGAGAAAACCGGCAAAAAGATTGCAATCCTCCGGGGCGATGTTGATTTTGATGCAGCCAAAGAAATTGCCGGCTACATAACTCCGGTGCCCGGTGGAGTCGGCCCCATGACGATCACCATGCTGATGAAAAACACCCTGAAATCCCTTAAATTCCATCTGGGAATCGAATAATCGACAGTCCACCGAAAACGACCGGGGGAAGAACCTGATGATCCTTCCCCCGCTTGTTATTCGCACTCGAAAAATTGATCATCGTCCGGTTTCCTGTTTCTTTCCGAAACACAAAAAGTCGGTTTTCGCC
>CAYXDR010000386.1:0-3483 GCA_964463515.1 uncultured Desulfobacteraceae bacterium
CGGTCCAGCGGACGGGCTGGAAAGCGCCCGCCGCTGACCTCCCCGTTCGGCTTAAAAATGCAAAAAATTGATTCCTTACCATTGCCAAATATTCTTCCTCATGAAAAAGCTATAAAATCATGGGGACAAAACATCCATGACTATGAGCCAGAGTTTTGGGAATTTTTCTATGAGATACATAGATATTTAAGAAACATTGATAAAGCTGAACTTATTAGGCGATATAATGATTTATGTCGGAATTTTCGCATTTTAACTGGTGCCGAGCGTCATGTTATTCCAATAAATTCATTCTTGAGTTCTTGGTATTGGTATATGAAAGAACACCAAACAAGATACGAGTTTCATTTGAGGGGGATTTCGCTTCCCAATGACCCACCTATACCTAGGGAGCCAATATCAAAACCATATAGCCCTAAAAGTCCTAATGCAGGTGACATTGTTTTTAGATATGGGCATCTGCGATACATGCAACAATTTGTAGAAGACGGAAAAATTAGAGTTAGCCCAGCATCAAAATACAAAGATGGAAATGCCTTGGACCCGAGGACAGACGATGAATTGAACAAGCATTTATGGGAACTTGGCGATCAAATCAAAATCACAACTAAAGATGGCAATGTTATACCAATTATTGGTGACCTGCAAAGAAGTGTTTCAACTACAAAAAACTACTATACTCTCTGCATGTCTTGCGACTTCGAGCCGATCATTTTTGAAGAGTTTGGTTACGATGCCTGTGTTGTCGTAAGAAACCCAAATGAATTTGCACGGAGATTAGAGGAAAAAACAAAAAATATTTTGCCAGGTTGGTATTTTCATCACAACCCAACTGAATACTTTGACCCTCATGCGCCAACAAAAAATCAATATTTTAACGCGATGATGTGCAAAGATTTCTCCTACGCATATCAGATGGAATACAGATTTTTATGGGACCCCTTAAATAAAGGCAATGCGAGTGAGCACATAGATGTAAACCTAGGACCTTTGAGTGACATTTGTGAGTTATACATTTTAAACCAAACGGCAGAGCCGAACAAAGGGGTCAACCTGACTGCTTGAACGTCGGCGGCGCTGTCGCGGCAAGGGTTGGTGGCGCAGCAGGTTACCCCAGGCGTTCGGCGGCTAAAAAACATGAGTTGACATAGCATGAATGCCGTGATACTGTGAATACATGATACGGTCGTTTAAAAACCAGGGGACTGAAGATATTTTCGATGGGAAAAACAGCAAGATTGCACGAAAGGTATGTCCACGGGATATATGGAAAATTGCAGCCCGAAAGCTGGAGCAAGTAGACTCTGCAAGAGATCTTGATGATTTAAAAGTTCCCCCGGGAAATCGTTTGGAATCGCTGTCTGGAAATCGAGATGGACAGCATAGCATTCGGATCAATGATCAGTATCGAATATGTTTTGAATGGAGTGCTGGTAATGCAGACAATGTCGAAATTGTAGATTATCATTGATAATTTAGGAGAATATTATGGTTAGAATTCCAAAATTTAGGGAACCGACGCATCCTGGAGAAATGTTGATGGAAGAATTTTTAATTCCGATGTCAATCACGCAGCGTGATTTGTCTAAAGCGATTCATGTTCCTTACCAGAGGATTAATGAAATTGTTAATGGAAGACGAGGTATTACGCCCAGTACTGCTTTGCGTTTAGCCAAATTTTTCAATATGTCAGAAGATTTTTGGATGAATTTGCAGCTTCGTTGGGATCTATCTCGTGCGAAACGCTCAGAGGAAGAGAAATTACAAATGATAAGGCCCTACACATCTTCTGAATATACAGCTCATCTTTAAAAAGGCCCCGCCGAACGAATAAGGATAGATTGTGAGAGCGAAGCGAGCCACGATCTTATCCTGTAGTTGGACGAGCCCGGTTAACAGGGAGGGTCTACAAATAAGCAAATATCTATTTCGTGCAAGGGATGTTTGAAAGATCGGTTTTGACGAGGACTTTATTCAGGGCGAGTGCAAGCGCCGGCCTGTAAAGTGGGTGATAAGAATCCGTTTTTATTTCATAGGAAAGAATCTCCTCCTGTGAATGAGTGAGGGCCGGGGTTTGGCCTTTTGGTTGTGTTATCCCGATGGCCGCAGGGGGTGTGTGACTGCGATGATCCGCATTTGAGCATGGCACTTGGGGCAGAGAAAAGCAGGTCTTGGTCGTAGTTTTCGGGCTTGAATCAGGACGTGCAGCACGATTTGCACGAGGGCCAGGAATTTTTTGGCGTTTCCATGCAGGAAGCCATAATCCCTGACGCGGCGGAAGCCTTTTGGTAAGACGTGCTGCAAGACGAACCAGAGGAAATTTTCGCCATAGGAGTTGAGTTGACAAAAGATCAAGACTGTTTTGTAAGCTGACTACCAGGAGGGCATCGGGATGTATTCGAGAAACGGCAACTGGATCACAGAATTTTACCATCAAGGAATCCGATACAAAAAAGCCTTAGGGGCCGGGATCTCCAAGACGGTTGCGAAGGAGCGAGAGGCGAAATTCAAGCAGGAGGTCCGGGAAGGAAAGCATCAACAGAAGGCACGCCGGATCAAGTTTGAAGTTTTCGCGGATAAGTATCTGGATCATGCCAGGATCAACAAGCGTCCACAGTCGGCCAGGAGAAATGAAGTCTCCATCAAACAGTTGATGCCGTTTTTCAAGGGTCAGTTGATCGGGTCAATCAATCCCTTCCAAGTCGAGCAGTACAAGAAGGCCAGGAGAGACGGTGGCGCGTCTCCGGCCACGGTCAACAGGGATGTGGCTTGCCTCCGAAATATGATGAACATAGCGGTTAATTGGGGATATCTCCGAATCCTCTCTCCAGAATCAAGATGATCCAGGAGGATAACGAGAAGATGTGGTGCCTCTCCTATGAGGAGGAGGCTCGTCTCCTGGAGGAATGCGGAAAGATTAAACAACGGTGCGCGGAAGAAAAGCAGTATCTCCGGGACCTGGTGACCCTTGCCCTATATTCCGGGATGAGGCTACAAGAAATTTTTAACCTGAAAAAAATCGATGTCAATATTGACGCATCGTATTTGAATGTAGTAAACAGCAAGATACACGAAGGGCGTTATGTGCCCCTGAGTGAGACGCTGAAGGAGATTTTTCGGCTGAGGATGGAGCAGCCCGGGGAGTATGTTTTTACGAACGCCAGGGGTGGAAAATTGACGGTTCTCACTAATGCTTTCTGGAACGCAGCGGAGAAAGCAGGGTTGATCCGTTGGGAAGGTGGAAAAAAAGTCCGGTTTCGGTTCCATGATCTCCGGCATACATTTGGGTCAAGATTGGGAATGCAGGGGGTGGACCTGAAAACAATCATGGAAATCATGGGTCACAAGTCAGCAAAGGTGGCCATGAGGTATCAGCATCCATCACCGAATCATAAGTTGGAAGCGGTCCAGTCCCTGGATGAAATTAAAAAAATTTTTCCACCAAAAGTCACACCACGAAAAATTGCTAATCTAAAAAACGGT
>CAYXDR010000387.1:0-3470 GCA_964463515.1 uncultured Desulfobacteraceae bacterium
TTCCAGGCATCGGCTCGAGAGGGTGCCGCTTTATCTTACTCTTGAAAACAAATACGGCATTCCCACCAAGGAAAACGAGGAATTGATATCGGTAGAGGCCGCCGACTTTGAGACCGCCGAGGTCCTCCAGGTGCCCGTGGGGAAAGATCTTCTCCGGATAGACATGTTGTGTTTCAGCTACAGAAAAAAGCCTTATGAATTCAGGACGAGCTGGTGTACCACCGGCTCTTACAAGTTGGTGCGGAATTATTGACAGAATTTGAAGACAATTCATTTAACCAATCAACCAAGGAGAAATGATGTTACGAAACCGTCACGTGATCGATGCCGATGTGCTGGTGATCGGCGGTGGTAGTGCCGGGGCCATGGCCGCGATACGGGCCGCAGAGGCCTGTCCGGGGCAGAAGGTGGTGGTGTTTGAAAAGGGCGATATCCATTATTCCGGTTGTATCGCCCGGGGAATGGATGCGCTGAATATTGTCGCCATTCCGGGTCATGAAAGCCCTGAGCTCTATGTGGAGTCAAACGGTATCGCCTGCCAGGGAATAATGGATGAGCCGCCCAATTATATAATGGCTAAACGAAGCTGGGAGATGATGCAGAAATTGATCGATTTGGGCGTTTATTTCCCGCGGGACGAAAACGGAGAATTTGAACGTCTTCAGGTCCACCCGAAGGGCCGGTTTTGCGTCACGATGAAAGAACCGGAGCTGAAACGCATTCTCGCGGACAGGGCCCTTGAACTCGGGGCAAAACCTGTGAACAGGGTTATGGCTGTGCGGCTTTTGAAAGAAGGAGAACGCACGGCGGGCGCTATCGGGTTGAATGTGCGCACGGGCGAACTGGTGGTTTGCCGTGCCAAATCGGTGATCATTTCGGCCGGGGGTACGGCGCGCTTCGGTCTACCGGAAAACGGTTACCTGTACGGCGGTTACGATTTCCCCGGAAATACCGGCGACGGATATATCCTCGCTTACCGGGCCGGGGCTGCCTTGAGCGGCTTCGAGTATACGCTGGTTTACTACATCATAAAGGATATCAATGCTCCCCTTCTCTACATCACCCTCACGAGGGGTGCTCATCTTCTGAATGCATTCGGGGAATCCTTTCATGAATCCCACCCGGGTATTTTGTTGATGCACGATGAACATCAGGCCCAACGCGGCCCCATGCGCATAATCATGAAACATCTGCCGGAGGAAAAAATCCGCGAGGTGGAGGAAATTCTTTTCACGACCGAACGACCCGTGCAGGAGCGCTTTTTTAAAGGGAGAGGAGTGGATTTCCGGAGCGGCGAAATAGAGCTGTGGCCGACCGACTGCTATTTGTGCGGGGGGCATGGGCTTACCGGCGTGGTGGTGAACGAAAAGGCCGAAACCACCGTTCCGGGGCTTTATGCCGCAGGGGACACTTCCCTGGTGGCCCGGGGGCATTTAAGCGGCGCCCTCGTTTTCGGGATGATAGGCGCCGAGGAGGCAACCCGATATGCCGAGGGGGTGCCGATGCCGGAAATTGACGACAGCCAGGTGGAGGAATTCGAAAAGGACATGGCCGAGAAGATGTCCCAGTCTTCTAACCCTATTCCGGTTGAGGAATTTGAATTTAAAGTACGACGTCTGATTAATGATTATATTAAACCGCCCAAAAATGATTATAAGCTTAACAGGGCACTTTGGTGGATGAACCGTTTCACCCAAGAGGCAAAGACAATGGTGCGGGTGGCTGACATCCACGACCTGTTCAAACTCTATGAAGTGGAAAACATTATACAGTGTGCCAGAATGAGCGCATTGGCCTCCAGGGAACGTACCGAAAGCCGCTGGGGTCTATGGCACACCCGCTCGGATTACCCTGAGCGCGATGACGAAAACTGGCTCAAGCACATTGTGTTGACCATCGGGGACAGGCTCGAGGATGTGCGGATTTCCCATAAAGACATAATAAAGATGAAAGGCTAGGTTGATATGGATCGCCTGAATCTTCTGGAAGGACTTACTGACAATATCAAGATCGACCATGACAAATGCGTTTACTGCGGAATTTGCGTGGACCGGTGCATACTGGACAACCTTAGAATGAAGCTGGCTCCCTGCCGGCAGGGATGTCCTCTTGGTGTCAATGCTCAGGGATATGTAAGGCTCATAGCGAGGGGAGAGGAGGAGAAGGCCAGGGAGCAGGTGCTTGAGGCCTTGCCTTTTCCGGAGATACTGGGCCGGATATGTGATCATCCCTGCGAGGAGAAATGCCACAGGAAGGCTGTAACCGGTGAGGCTGTAGCGATCAGGGCGCTCAAACGCTACCTGTTTTCCGGAAAAGAAGCTGTTGTGCTGCCCGAAAAGGCTGCCGCCACGGGCCGCCGGGTGGCTGTTGTGGGTTCAGGGCCGGCCGGGTTGATCGCCGCATACGATCTTGCGGTGAAGGGACATGGAGTCGTCGTGTTCGAGGCCCGGGAAAAACCTGGAGGACTTCTCGACCGCGTGATCCCGTTGTTCCGCCTGCCCAGGGAAACGGTGGAACGTGAAATCGGGCTTCTTGAATCACTGGGTGTTGAGTTCCGGTGCGGGGTCAAGGTCGGGGCCGACCTGGATTTTGCGGAGCTGGAATCCGGTTTCGACGCCGTAATCGTGGCTGCGGGACTGGGAAGGTCGAAGGCTCTGGTCATCGAAGGGCAGACCCTGGACGGTGTCCTTAGGGGCCTTTCCCTTCTGGAAGCCGCACGAAACGGGCGAGCACCTGATTTGAACGGCTCGGTGGTGGTGATCGGAGGGGGGAACGCTGCGGTGGACGCGGCCCAGACCGCGCTCCGGCTTGGTGCGGATTCAGTTAAGATCGTAAGCCTTGAGGCCAGAGAACAACTGCCGGCATTCGAGCACGAGGTGCTACAGGCGGTCTCGGAAGGGATTACTTTTGAATGTGCCTGGGGACCTGTGAGGATTCTCGGGCAAGGCGGTAAGGTAAGCGGAATCGAGGTGAAAAAGTGCCTGTCGGTGCTTGATGAACAAGGCCGTTTCAGCCCATGTTTCGACGACAGCGAGACGCGGCAACTTGGCTGTGACCGGGTGGTAATTGCAATCGGCCAGGCCGGCAATGCGCTCGACATGTTTCCGGAGGAGCTGAAATCAGCTGACGCAGTTACACTTCAAACCGGGCGGGAAAAGGTTTTTCTGGCCGGGGACTGCTTTTCCGGTCCTTCGTCTGTGGTGACTGCCATGGCATCCGGACGAAGGGCGGCCGTGTCTGTGGATCTGTTGTTAAGAGGGGAATCCCTTACCTACAACAGGGAATACCAGGGTCCGGTCGTGACGGACTTCGAAATCGATGTCTCGGGGGCCATTGACCGGGAGAGGGTGAAGCTGCCCGCTCACGGGTTTGAAGGGAGAGGAGATTTCAAGGAGCTTGAACACACTCTGACTCGAGAACAGGCCAGGGCCGAGGCCCGGCGTCTGGAAAAGGAATTGACGGACCTCCAG
>CAYXDR010000388.1:0-1270 GCA_964463515.1 uncultured Desulfobacteraceae bacterium
GTGACTTGAGTGAAATTTGGGTGAGCGTCAAGTGCGGGGAATCGGATACCACTTCCGGACTCGCCTCCAATCCTACCGTGGGCAACGCCATCGATAAGCTTGTTGAGATGGGGGGTACCTGCTCGTTTGGCGAAACAAGCGAAATCACCGGCGCCGAGATGGTGTGTAAGGAGCGGGCCGCCACGCCGGAAGTGGGAGAGCAGTTCATGGCGACTTTTAACCGCTATGCGGAAATGATAGACCGCTACAAGACGGACGACTTGTCAGGAAGCCAGCCCACCAAAGGAAACATTGCCGGAGGGCTGACGACCATTGAGGAGAAGGCCTTTGGCAACCTTCAGAAAATAGGAAAAAAATCAAATTATGTGGGTGTCCTGGATAAGGCTGAAAGCCCCACCGGTCCCGGTCTCTGGTACATGGATACATCGAGCGCCGCCGCCGAGGCTGTTACATTGTGGGCAGCCGGGGGATTTGTCGCCCACTTTTTCCCGACCGGTCAGGGAAATATCATCGGAAACCCGATAGAGCCCGTGATCAAGCTTTCCGCAAACCCGAGGACGGTCAGCGATATGGTCGAGCACATTGATTACGATTGTTCGGCGATTTTGCAGGGCGAACTTACGCTGGATCAATCCGGCGAAAACCTGCTCGATATGCTGGTGCGGACCTGCAATGGGCGCCTTACAGCCCAGGAAGTGCTGGGACACGAAGAGTTTGTGCTGACAAAACTCTACGAAAGCGCGTAATTGCCGTAACTTGTGCCCATCCGGGAAGCCGGGTGAGGCACAAGCTGCAAAAGGTATTATGTTGACCGGTTTACCTTTATACCAAGTGCACCGCGTGATTTCCCCGTAAGGGATAATATCAATGTCCGTCGTAACATCTGCCTTGCTTAAACCCGGGGTCAGGGTGTTTGCCGACGGCTTTTCGATGTACAAGAGAAAGAGAAAAATATGGACAGGAAAGTCACTGTTATCGGGGCTGGAAATGTGGGCGGGGCCGTTGCGCAGAGACTCGCTGAAAAAGGTCTTGGTGATGTTGTTCTCGTGGACGTGATAGAGGGCCTTGCCAGAGGTAAAGCGCTTGATTTGAGCCAGGCATCGGCGATCGAACTGCATGACTGCAGTATTTCCGGAGGAAATAGTTATGAGGAAACTGCCGGTTCCAATCTTGTTATTGTAACGGCAGGCCTTCCCCGAAGGCCGGGAATGAGCAGGGACGATCTGCTCGCGAGCAATGTCTCGTTGCTGAACCTCGGACAGTATCTCCA
>CAYXDR010000388.1:1280-3470 GCA_964463515.1 uncultured Desulfobacteraceae bacterium
CCGAATTTTCTCCTGATGCAGCTTTTATAATAGTCGCCAACCCCATGGATGCCATGTGTCATGTGGCCCTTGATGCAACAGGGTTTTCGCCCGAGCGTATTGTGGGGATGGCAGGGATACTGGATTCGGCTCGTTTTACCTGGTTCATTGCCCAGGAGCTGGGTGTTTCCGTCAACAGCGTAAAGGGGCTGGTTCTGGGCGCCCACGGCGATGCAATGGTTCCTCTTGTTCGATATTCCACCGTGTCGGGCGTGCCTGTAACGAAGTTGATGCCTCCGGAGCGGATCGAAGCCATAGTCGAGAGGACCAGGAACGGCGGTACCGAGGTGGTTGGACATCTGAAGAGCGGAGGGGCATATTATGCTCCTGCCTCGGCCGCGGTCGAGATGGCGGAATCCATACTCAAGGACCGAAAAAAAATCCTTCCGTGTGCCGCCTATTTAACCGGGCAGTATGGTATTGATGGTTTGTTCGTGGGGGTCCCGGTTAGGCTTGGTTCCGCCGGAGTGGAATCAATCCTGGAAATCGAGCTGGATGCGTCCGAACAGCAGGCACTTGAAAAATCCGCTGCTTCCGTGCGCCGACTTGTGTACCGCGAAGTAAACCCCTGAATCGGGCCTCCCTTTTGTCTACCTTTGAATATCTTTCCCTGCCAGGCAGTCTTTTTCGATTTCCATTCCCATGCCGGTACAGGTGCCGATAAGGCCCGGATCAGGACTAGAATCTCTCTCCTGGTCTGTGGGCTCAGGTGGAGCGGAAGAGAAACTTTCTGGACGACTTCTCCGGGTTGTAAGCCCAATATCGGGCCCAGTGCTTGCTTTTCGTCAGTAGTTTGCTATCATAAAACAAGCTTTCATTTTCCTGCGACATTCATTTTGACTTGAAGAAAACAATCGTGATCACACAGTGAGAAATATATGTATCTCGATCCCTCTACTCGCTATCAAATATTGCTGGAATTGACGAACGCCGTAATCACTCAAACCACCAGGGAAAAATTGTTCAAGGCGCTTGCAAGGGAGCTGCGTAAGCATATCCCTTACGACAGGCTTAGCATAAACCTTTATGATCACGAAACAAAGTCCCTGAGTTATTTTGCGACCGCAGAAGGCATTGACCCCGAAGGCATTGCATGCAAGAGCAGCCGACCGCTTTCGAAGGGGTCGATAACTAAGATGGTGTTAGAGTCGGCCAAGCCGGTGGTGATAGATGATCTTACATATTACAGGAATCTCTTTTCCGTGGGCTCCATGGTGGAAGCCGGTCTTAAGGCGACAATGGCTTTTCCTCTCATTGTCAGGAATCAAATTCTGGGCAGCATACATTTTTCTTTCAGAGAACCTCCCAGTCAAATGTCAGAGCTCAAGGAAGTCCTGGGGGATATATCAAGGCAGGTAGCCATCTCAGTGGATAACATGCTGGCCTACACGCGCTTGGAGGAGTTCAACGCAAGGCTCAAGCGCAGTAACCGGTACTTGATGTCGCAGGGCACCGACGGGGGGGTCCCGGATGAATTTGTATATGCATCGAAAACCATGTCAGGAGTCATGGGTTTGGTCGAGCAGGTTGCGGGCACCGACGTATCGGTCCTGATAACCGGTGAAACCGGCACCGGAAAGGATTTAATCGCCCGGCATATTCATGAAATGAGCGGGCGGAAAGATAACCTTTTCGTAAAAATCAACTGTCCGGCCCTTGCTTCCTCCCTTTTTGAAAGTGAATTGTTCGGTCATTCCAAAGGCGCGTTCACCGGGGCCGGCACCAGCCGGACGGGAAGGTTTGAAATGGCTGACGGGGGCACGGTTTTTCTTGACGAAGTCGGAGAGTTGCCTGCAGAGCTCCAAGCAAAATTATTGCACGTGATACAGGATCACAGGTTTGAAAAGGTGGGCGAAAGCAGGTCCATTTATGTTGATTTGCGTATAATAGCGGCGACAAACAGGAATTTGGAAAAAGAAATCGAGACAGGGCGTTTCCGGCAGGACCTCTTCTATAGACTGAATACCGTGTCTGTTCACCTGCCTCCGCTTAGAGACAGGCCGGAGGACATCCCGGTTATTGTACGTTTCTTGACCGAAAAGCAGGCTAAGGAAATGAATCGGCCCGCTCCTATTTATACCGACGGTGCAATGAAGCGGCTTTGCGGACACAGCTGGCCGGGCAACGGACGCGAGATCAAGAATGTTGTCA
>CAYXDR010000389.1:0-3460 GCA_964463515.1 uncultured Desulfobacteraceae bacterium
ATAAGTTGTTGGAATGCCTGGACCCCGGCCTGCGCCGGGGTGACGATAAAGGGGATGTTTTTACTTTTTACGACCTCATCAAATTTGATGAGGTCGTAAAAAGTCAAAATAACGATGTCCTTCGGGGTCGGGATCGGTATCGGACGTTGATCGGCAGCCTTTTCGACCCCGATACCGATAGCGATCCCGACGCCGATAAAGCGGAGATTGTACTTTTTACGACGTGAAGGAAGGATCCTCGATGCCAAGCCGGTTCATCATTCGCCACAAGGACGTACGGTTAATCCCGAGGATTTTGGCCGCCTTGGCCTTGTTTCCTCCGGTTTTTTCCAGGATCTGAATAATATGGCGTTTCTCGACGTCTTCCAGGCTATAGAAATCATCTTTTTGCTCCCACATGGCTTGGGGGCTTCTCTTTTGAAGCTTATCAGGAAGGCTTGCAGGGGTTATCTCATCAGCAGCTTCCAAAAGGGTTGCGCGTGCTATTGTGTTCTCCAGTTCCCGGACGTTTCCCGGCCAGTCGTAATGTTCCAGTAAACAAAGAGCTTCGGTTGATATTCCGGAAATGTTCTTTCGATTCTCGGCACAATGCTTTACGAGGAAATGCCGTGCCAATAACGCTATATCATCTATTCTTTCCCGTAAGGGAGGTACTCTCAGCGTAACCACATTCAATCTATAATAAAGATCTTCTCTAAACGTGCCCAGAGGAAGCATACCCTCGATATCCTTATTGGTTGCGGCAAGGACCCTCACATCTACAATTTTCCGGTTGGTCGAACCCACCGGTTGAATTTCTCCATTCTCCAGGACCCTGAGCAATTTCTGCTGCAGGCCAGGGGTTATATCTCCCACCTCGTCGAGAAAAATTGTCCCGCCGTTCGCCACCTCGAATACTCCCGGCTTGTCCCGGATGGCACCGGTGAAGGCCCCTCTCACGTGCCCGAACAATTCACTCTCAAGAAGCGATTCAGTGAGAGCCGCACAGTTCACAGGCAAAAAAGGTTTCTCCGAACGAACACTATTGTAATGGATCGCCCGAGCCACCATCTCCTTGCCGGTGCCCGTCTCGCCCACAATCAGCACAGTTGCCTTCGAATCCTTAACCTTGTTGATCATCTTGAACACATCGATCATTACTTCGCTTTGGCCTACGATGTTTTGGAAGCTATATTTTTTTCGCAGCTCGGAACGCAGCATCGCGTTCTCATCGAGAAGCTTTTTCTTTTCCAAGACTTTTCTTACCACAAGCCTGATTTCATCAAGATGAAAGGGTTTTGCGATATAGTCCTCAGCGCCTTTCTTCATAGCTTCCACGGCAGAATCGACCGTGGCGAATGCCGTGATCATGATTACCGCCGTATCAGGCCGTGAATTTCGGACGGCTTCGAGAACATCCATACCGTCGATACCTGGTAGCTTTAAATCTGTGATGACCATGTCGAAGGAATCCGTTTTCAGTTTCCCAAGAGCGGATTCGCCCGAATCCGCCGCATGAGCGTTGTATCCCTCCCTAGACATTATCTGAAGGAGAGCCTCCCTCATTTTCCTGTCATCTTCGACGATGAGAATTCTAGCATAACGCATGCTCTGGGCACCCTCCCTGCTCAATCAGTATCAGTTTTGGTTTTATCCGGAACAGGCAACTCCACGATAAAAGTGGTCCCTGTCGGCCCGGTTTGTGGCTGGCGGTCCTGATTACTGATGCTGACGACGCGTATCTGTCCTCCCATTTTCCGCACCATACCATAGCTGATTGCAAGGCCGAGCCCGGTCCCCTTCCCAGCTTTCTTCGTAGTAAAAAAGGGATCGAAGACCTTGTCTATACTGGCTTTCGGAATTCCAGGCCCGGTATCCTGAATTTCCACCTTCACTTTGTTGAGAGCAGGGACATACCTCGTAGTCACTTCCAACACACCCCCATTATCCATAACTTCCACGGCATTGGCCACCATGTTCATAAACACTTGGTGGAGCACCGCTCCATCACCGTTGACGAACGGAAGATTATCCTCAAGAGAGGACGTTACCTCAATTTTCCTCTCGGAGCAAAGTTTCCGAGCGATTTCCAATAGCCGAATTAAAATTTCGTTCACATCGGTCACGGTTGATGAAATCCGCGCCTGACGTGAAAAAGCAAGAAGATTCCGGACGATGTTACCTCCCCGCTCAATTTCTTCGATGACTGAATCCAGGGCCTTTGCATGTTCCGGCCAGGATTCCCCGGTATCCTCCTTCAACATCTGGGCATAGAGAAGAGCGCTTGCAAGCGGTGTGTTCAATTCATGCGCGATACCTGCTGTAAGAAACCCCATTGAAGCGAGCTTGTCTTTCTGAATAACCTGCATTTCGAGTTCTTCCTTCTCCGATTCAGCTTTTTTCAAGAGCCCCACGATACGGTTGGACATAAGCCATGCTGTCAAAGCGGTTAAAAGAATCAAAATCACAACGAATCCCGAGACAGTTCGGCGCAACGAATTTATTTCCGCAAACGCTTCCTCCGAATCCTGTTCCGCGACGATGATCCAACCCAGTTCCCTGAGTCCTTCGATAACACGAAGAACCCTTTTCCCCCTGTAATCAGTGTATTCTTTAATCTCAATTTGCCCTGGAGACCCACCGCTATTTTCGATGGGAATCTTCTGGCCGATCCTGCCTGAACCCAATCGCGTTCCTGTCAAAAGACGTCCGTCTTTATCTACAAGGTAAAACTCTCCTGTACGTCCGATGCTCGTGCCTGTAAGTGAATCGGCGACATTTTGAAAGTCGATTACAGCCGCTAAAACTCCTCGAATTTCACGTCCGGACCTCTGCAGTGGTACCGAAACAAGAATAGCCAATCTCCCGTCAAGATCCGGAAAAATCGTGCTCGTATACGTCTCCCCCGCCATCCCATTGCGATACCACGCCCTATTCTTGACGTCTCGATCTCTTAAATTTTCCCGTCCTCCAGCCCGGATCAGTGTTCCGTCATGTCCAGCTATCATAATGTTCTTATAGACCCTGTATTCTTTCTGCATGAGATTCAGGCGATTTAGAAGCCCGGCGGCCGGTTCGACCGACGATTGGTTGAAAACCGTTTTTGCAAGAAGATTCATATCTCCATGTCTCTCGGTAATAAAATCTTCAATCATTTTAGCCTGCATATCTACAACACTTTTCAAATGGGAAATCGCCTTTTCCCTGGTCATTTCAACGCCTCTGTAATACGCCGCAAACCCGAAACCCGCAAGGGGAAGGGCCGCTAAAACAATGAATGCAGCAATCAGTTTAAATCTAAGTTCTTCCAGCTTCATTCCCAGCACCCCCGCAGCAGCACAAGTGGCATGTATGGATATAACAAAACATTCCTATCTTATAAAAAAAACCTTCTTCAGGAAAAGGGGTTTTTCCGGGAAATCAAGCCAGCAAGCGGTCGGCGGTCGGCTATTTTGGCATATCGTGAGCTTCTCAATACCGC
>CAYXDR010000390.1:0-236 GCA_964463515.1 uncultured Desulfobacteraceae bacterium
CCGAGCCCTGCCGCTGTGCAGTCAAAAGGAGAAGATCCAACTGCCTTTCGATAGCCTCCGGGTCCTGCTCATTGTCGAGAAACACATCCCTTTCGCCGAATTTCATACCAAGTCCGAAGGCCGTGTCTTCCACCACCGTGTCAGGGGATGTCAAACTGTCTATAAAAAACATTCCCTTTTGTTTCAGGAAACGAAGAACAAACTGCATTTTCTCACGGCTCTCGGTAAAAGCCGAG
>CAYXDR010000390.1:246-3453 GCA_964463515.1 uncultured Desulfobacteraceae bacterium
ATTGCTTGCGCCGCGTGCTCCGGGAACCCGCGCCAGGTTCCCTTCCAAGGCCTTTTCGATGGTTTTCCCGTCCATTTCCAGCAGAAGCGCCCCCGGGCCAGGATCGGCCTTTGGAAAATTTTCGGGTTCCATTGGAATGTGGGCAATGGTTTCGTAACCCCTGGCACCGGCTTCCGCATCGATCGAGGGTGCGTGCGGAGCATGCGGAATAATCGCCACCGTAAGCGCCAGGTCCAGTGAGAATATCTTCCGGGCCAGGCTTTTGTCATAGCCCAGGTCATCGATTATAATTGCCACATACGGGCGTTTAAAACCAGCGGTCCCCAGAGCCGGGTAAGCCTCGCCTGCGCCGCCTGCAGCCGCCAGGCAAAAAAGCATTACAACCAGCGGCATCCGCGCCGATTTCACCTATCCATCCTCCTCGAGACCCGTGGCCCTCACCCTTTTACCGGCCCTCGTTTTCCCCGTTCATCATCGTCGAAAAAACCTTCCATGACTTCAAAAGATCGAGGGCATGGCGTACCTGGTTGTCGTTGTCTATCAACTCACGGGCTTTTTCGTCCGGTACTGCACCATCTGCGGGACCATTCGAAGATTGATCATTGTCCATGTGCCCTTCGAGGTCCTCTTCCCGAATAAACCTTCTCGGCTTTTTCTCTGCCTTTTCATCAACCGGAATAAATTCCAGTTCGATATCCGGTATAATCCCGCTTGACTGGATCGACCTTCCACTCGGCGTGTAATATTTTGCAGTCGTCAGCCTGAGTCCGGATCCGTCCGACAGGGGTAAAACAGTCTGCACGGAGCCTTTCCCGAAGGTTCTCGTCCCCAGTACCACGGCACGGTCATTGTCCTGGAGCGCTCCGGCAACTATCTCGGATGCGCTGGCGCTTCCTCCGTTAACCAGAACCACGATCGGATAAAGCCTGCTGGTGACATCGCGGTGGGCCTTTGAAACAATGTCCTGGGAGGTATCCCTTCCTTTGGTGGTCACAATTATTCCTTCGTCCAGGAAAAGATCCGAGACATCCATTGCCTGGGTCAAAAGACCGCCTGGATTGTTTCTGAGATCTATAATAAGCCCCTGAAGAAAGCGACCCTGCTCAAGTTCCCCAAGTGCCTCAGCCACTTCATCCGCAGTTTTGTCCTGAAAGCTCGATATTCTGATATACCCCATATCCGGTGCCAGCAGTTGATGCCTTACGCTGATCAACGGAATAACATCCCTGGTAATCGTGAAATCGATCGGCTTCTCCGACCCGTCCCTGGCTATCGTCAGGTCGATCTCTGTGCCTTTAGGGCCCCTGATCATCTTCACCGCTTCCATCAGGGTCATATCCTGCGTGCTCTTCTCCTCGATCCGTATAATCCTGTCACCCGCCTTTATTCCGGCATCGTAGGCGGGAGTTCCTTCGACAGGTGAAACCACGGTCAAAACACCATCCCTGGTGGTTATCTCGATACCGATCCCGCTGAATTTCCCCCTGGTTTCCATCATCAGTTCCTCATGTTCATCCTTGGTAAGAAAGGATGAATGAGGGTCCAGGTCTTTCATCATGCCCCTGATGGCCCCTTGAATCAGCTTATGCGGATCCTGCGGCTCCACGTAGTTCTTTTGAACTTTCCGCAGCACCTCGGTAAATAGATCGAGGCTCTTATAAACCTCATCAGTCCCCGCGTTTACCAGGCCGCTATCACCTTTTAGAAAAACCGCACTCCCGGCCGAAAATACCACCAGGAAAAAAATCCACCCAACCCTTTTCATCAAACCCATACTGATAGCTCCCCGTTTATCGTGCCCTGAGGGCCCAAAAATTTCATCTCAGCGGCTTTACCGGCATAAACACCGGTAACGCCGGTGGCAACAACTTCGAAATATGTATGCACTTTAACATATAGGCCCAAACACCGCCATAGGAATATACCTTCCCGGTTCCGATACCGACCCCGATTGGAAGGCGGCAATCGAGAAAAGGCGGGGAGGGGGTTGTGGTGAGTGGAAAGGGGGTCATTCCCGCACCCTTTTGCCGATGCCAAACCACATGCGCGCATCCACCGGCCTGCCGGCCTGCCGGATTTCGAAGTACACGATGCCTCTTCCTTTGAGTTTCCCGGCTGTCCCGATAATATCTCCCGCCCTGACGGTTTGCCCTGCAGCCACCTTGCGGCGCCCCAAGTGAGAAGAGATGCTGTAGAGCATCCCCCCGTGATTTATGATCACTGTCTGCCCATAGCCTTTTACCGGCCCGGAAAACTCTACTTTCCCGGAAAGAATCGCCTGCACCTCGGCCCCGGGCCGCGCATCGATAAACAGGCCGGATTCGGCCTCGCCCCCGCTTCCTGTCGGCGGCACGATCATTTCACCGGCGGCGGGCAATGGAAGCGTCCCCATAAGAGCGGCATGGGAAACTTTCGAATCTTCTTCCCCGCTGGCTCTTTCTTCTATCGCGGAGATCGTGTTCTTGAATTCTCCTGAAGCAAGCCTGAGTTCTTTAACGGCGGTTTCATAAAACTCCTTTTCCTTGTGCGTATTTACCAGCTCACGAACAATTTCCTCCATCCGTGCCTCCAAGGCCGCCAGATTTTTCTTCTCGGATACCAGAAATTTTTCTTTGCCTGAAAGCTCCGCCTTAAGTCTTGATTTTTCCTTTTCGTTTTCCTTCACCGCATCGGCATGAGCTTCGAGGACCGCCAGGTCCTGTTCGATCATGCAGGAGGCATATTTAACAGCCCTGCGCAAAAAATCGATTTCTTCAGTTTCAAAGACTACCCGGGCGTATCCGGCCCTGGCATGTTTATACAATACCAGGAGTTTTTCAGATAAAGCTTCCTTTCGGGCGGCCGCATCCTTTTCGATTTTTTCGATCCGCGAGATGATACGTTCGTGTTTCTCTACGGCCCTTCGAATACGTTCCCTGGCCGCGGATATCTGTTCCCGCTTCAGTTCGATCTCCCTGTCAAGGGCCTCGATGCTGGAGACAAGGTCTCTCTCCCTCGCATAGGAAGCCTTGAGCCTTTGCTCTTCCACCGAAAGCCGCTCTTCCAAGGCTTTTTTCCTGGCTTCATCGTGCGGCCCGCCCGTCGAAGCTGCCGGCGGAAAAAGCAAAAAAAGTGAAACTATTGAAATAAAAAATTTCATTGCTTTCCAGTCTTGATGGTATCGTAAAAAGTCAAAATAACGATGTCCCTCGGGGTCGGGGTCGCTAT
>CAYXDR010000391.1:0-3448 GCA_964463515.1 uncultured Desulfobacteraceae bacterium
GTCCGATACCGATCCCGATAGCGACCCCGACCCCGAAGGTCATCGTTATTTTGACTTTTTACGACCTCATCAAAATTGATGGAGCACTAAGAACTCAAAAAGACTATGCACCTCGGGGGCGGTATCGGTATATCCGAAAATCATTTCGACCCCGATACCGATGCCAATAAGGCGGGCATGGTACTTTTATCCAGGATAACGTAGTTCCTTGGAAGGATAAAGGTTTCAAATATCAGATTGACACGTCGTTTTTTCTCGCTTATAGTCATTTTATAGCTAAATTATAGCTTTTACTCGCCGGGGCGAACCTTCAACCTTTTCTACGAGGTCCGTCATGATTATTACCGAAATACTCGCCCGCAATGCCCGGATGTATAGTGACCAGGTCGCATTGGTGGAAAGAGACCCTTCACGAAACCGAAGAGTCGAAATGACCTGGCGGGAATTTGACGAAAACGCCAACAGACTGGCCAATGCACTGGCGGCCAGAGGAGTCCGGAAAGGGGGCAAGGTTGTCCATCTCATGATGAACTGCCTTGAGTGGCTTCCAGCCTATTTCGGCATACTCAGAAGCGGGGCCTGGGCCGTGCCGCTTAATTTCAGATTTACTTCCGAAGACATTCTTCATTGCACCCGTATTTCCGGAGCCGAGGTCATTATATTCGGCGAAGAATTCCTGGAGCGTATCAACGAGATAAAACCAGATCTGGAAAAGGTCAATAACTTCATTTTCTCCGGCCCGGCCGGCAGTACCCCGGCCTATGCTCAAAACTACGAAGACATCCTGGCCGAAAGTTCTCCCGAAGACCCAAGGGTGCCTGTGAGTCTTCTGGATGAAGCGGCGCTTTATTTTACATCCGGAACCACCGGCACGCCAAAGCCGATTCTGTTGACGCACAGGAACCTTGAAGCGGCATGCATAGTGGAAAACCGGCATCACAACCAGACCCGTGAAGACAACTTCCTCTGCATCCCGCCCCTCTATCACACGGGAGCCAAAATGCACTGGTTCGGCAATTTCATCGTCGGCGCCAGAGCGGTCATCCTCAAGGGAATTAAACCTGAATGGATTCTCGAAGCTGTCAGCGAAGAAAAGGTGACCATCGTCTGGCTCCTGGTTCCCTGGGCCCAGGATATCCTCGTGGCAATCGAAAACGGTTCCGTCATGCTGAAAGACTATGACCTTGATCAATGGCGTTTGATGCATATCGGTGCACAGCCTGTCCCTCCTGCCCTAATAAGGAAATGGAAAGAAGTTTTTCCAGGCCACCAGTACGACACCAACTACGGTCTGAGTGAATCCACCGGTCCTGGATGTGTTCACCTGGGAATCGAAAATATTCACAAAGTCGGGGCGATAGGCGTTGCCGGCTTCGACTGGGAATTCAGGATCGTCGACGAAAACCGCAGTGAAGTCAAGCCTGGAGACGTAGGGGAACTGATGATCAAGGGGCCCGGTGTAATGAAGGAATATTACAAAAACCCCGAAGCAACGAGCGCTGCTCTGGTGGACGGCTGGCTGCTGACCGGCGATATGGCAAGAGTGGATGATGATGGCTTTCTGTGGCTTGTGGACAGAAAGAAGGACCTGATCATCTGCGGTGGAGAAAATGTATTTCCGGTTGAAATAGAGGACTTTCTGATGGATAATCCGAAAGTTCACGACGCGGCGGTTATAGGCCTGCCCGACGAGCGCCTCGGAGAAATCGTCGGGGCTGTAATCCAAATCAAGGCTGGTATGCAAATGGACGAACGGGAAGTTCTGGAATACTGCGAAGCTATTCCCCGCTACAAGCGCCCGAGAAGAATCTTCTTTGGAGATGTCCCCAGGAACCCCACCGGCAAGATTGAAAAACCAAAGCTGAGAAAAAAGTACGGAGGACAGCTTGGCATTGCGGAGGCCTTGGCCTCTGGAGGGGTAAAATAAACGCCCTTTCCTAATGAGACAGCTATATAAAAAGCTCTAAATTAAGGATTGCGAATCCTGAGCAGTGAGGCCTACACACAGTACGCTGCAGCGACAAAGGACGAGGCGTAACAAGTACCATCTCCGCCTTATCGGCGTCGGGGTCGGAATCGGTATCGGGGTCGAAAACGCCGCCGATCAACGTCCGATACCGACGCCGAGAGCGACCCCGATACCGAGGGACATCATTGTTTCCACTTTTTACGGTTTCATCAAATTTATTTTTTATCATGGGGGTACATATGCATAAACTTCTGATCGACTCGCCCGGCAAAGAGCTTCTGCTGCTGGGAAACGAAGCCATCGCGAGAGGAGCGCTCGAAGCAGGCCTCGCTTTCGCCACTTGTTACCCTGGGACTCCGTCATCCGAAATTCCGGAGCAGTTTTTTCAACTGAGCAGGGAGACTCCTCTTTACTTTGAATACTCCACCAACGAGAAAGTCGCCATGGAAGTAGCGGCCGCTGCCGCGATCAGCGGTGTGAGGACAATGGTGACCATGAAGCACGTGGGGTTGAATGTGGCTGCCGATCCGCTGATGACCCTTGCATATCTTGGAGTCAAAGGTGGGATGGTGATCGTAAATGCCGACGACCCCGCTCTTTTCTCCAGTCAGAACGAACAGGACAACCGTTATTATGCCAGGCTGTCTTCCCTGCCCATGCTGGAGCCCGCAAACGCCCAGGAAATGAAAGATTTCACGGCCCTTGCCTTCGATTTGAGCGAGGAGTTGGAACTGCCTGTGATTATACGTACCACCACCCGCCTCAATCACGTCAGGGGCCCGGTTCGGCTCGGGGCGCTGCGGGAAATCGAGGCAAAATCCACGTTCGTTAAGAATCCCTTTCACTATGTGGCGGTGCCGGCTGTTTCGCGAAAACTCCACAAGGAACTCCTGGAAAAATATGCAAAGGCATCCGCCAAAGCTGAAACCGCGGGACTTTCCAAAATTAACGGAGAAGGCCTGCTCGGCGTTGTTGCAAACGGTGTCAGCTGCAGCTACGTGGCGGATGCGGTTCGTGACCTTGAAATTCCGGACAAGGTACGCACATTGAACATGGGTTTTTCCTGGCCTCTGCCGAAAAAACTGTGCACGGACTTCTTGAAAAGTGTAGACAAAGTGCTGGTGGTCGAAGAACTTGAACCTTTGATGGAAAACGATTTGAGGGCCATGGCCCAGCAAGCCGGACTCACCGTGCCGATCCAGGGCAAGGGCGTCGGCGCTTTGAGCCGTCTGTATGAATACGATCCAGGGATGGTGAGGGCCGCCCTAGCGGAGTTCGCCGGTATCTCGTATACTCCTCCCGCGCCCCTTGACACCACCGATGTCCCGGAACTGCCCGGCAGACCGCCCAACCTGTGTGCCGGCTGCCCTCATCGTGCAACCTTTTACGCGGTCAAAGAAGTCTACGGAGCGGATGCCATCACCCCCACTGACATTGGCTGTTACACCCTCGGCCTTTTGCCTCCGCTATCCATGGGGG
>CAYXDR010000392.1:0-3445 GCA_964463515.1 uncultured Desulfobacteraceae bacterium
AGAAGGCCGAACAGTTGTCAAGTCCAGTATCATGATTTCCGGTACACGCTATAGTCGGGGTTCATCGAATGCGGAACAGGATATGCGACGGCATCTTTGTCCTGGGCTACCCCAAAATCGAGCCAGATTGCGCAAGGATCAATTGGCCGGGCTTATAGGTTCTCGGCTACTCGGGCTTGAGCCAGGGGCACCAAGGCGGGATTTCCTGATACAGACGGTTCGATCGATTGAACACGGTTTTCGCACCGGGACCGGATCAGGAACGGTATGCCGGGATAGAGGGAAGTATGAAATGTTCATTCGAGTAAACACTTCGATATTCTTGAGCTGGTTCAAGACTTAGTGGAGGATGAAGGTGGTTGGAGTCGCCTTATTTGGATCGATCTTGAGAAAGATACGCTTTTCCAAGAAATGGCGGCTGATCTCGGAGAAGAGATCGTCGAGTTCCACTCCGTATTGTTCCTGGAGCTTTGCGACCTTGGCCAAGTTGCTCTTCTTGATCGAGCAGCCATTGACCTTCTCGCTTTTTCCTCGGGGTATCAGGGCTGACTGGATCAGCCGAATGCAGTAATCCTCGTTATAGGCTTTTTCCTTTCGCATTTCAGTGGTAATATTTCCCTCTTACCTAATGCGGTTGGCTAATTCATATTGGATTGATCTGAATCCCGAAGACAAAAAATCAAGGCCGATGATGTTGCAGGGACACCGCCAAATGAAGCCATAACTTTCTGGATCAATCAGCGGGGAATAAGGCGAGGAGCGACCATCTATGAGCCTCAACAGAGAAAACCTTACCGAATCAGTTCACAAAACACTCTCCTTCCGAAACAACGAGCAAAAGAGCTTGTCGATGCCGGCCTCGAAGTCATTGCAGCCACATTGGCCTCGGGGGAAGACGTGATGATCTCCCGGTTCGGGAAATTCGAGGTCCGGGACAAAGGATCAAGGTGGGGAAGAAATCCTCATACAGGAGAAGCGCTCACCTTGGATGCGAGCAGGATTGTGACGTTCAAGCCATCGGGGGTGTTGCGGCAGAAACTGCATGGCTGATGTTACGTATAGGTAGGGTAACTGTGGAATCGGCCGTACATCAAGTATTCTGTTGGTAGTACTGACTTCAATTTGACAGTTAGACAGGTGGTAACTATGTCTGGTAAGCCTACTTATGAGGAATTGGAGCAACGGATCCAAAAGTTGGAGAAAGCTGAATCGGAGCGCAACGTTGCCGAAAAGACGTTGCAGGAAACAAATCAACTTCTGGAATGTGTTTTGAACGGTGTTCCCGACATCATCGGTATACAGAACCCTGATCACTCCATCGTAAGATACAATAAAGCTGGATACGAAGCACTTGATATGACACAGGATGAGGTTGTAGGCAGAACCTGCTTCAGCTTGATCGGAAGGACAGTGGAATGTGAGGAGTGCGCAACATCTCTTGCTCTGAAGAGCAAAAAACTCGAAACTGTAGAACGGTTTGTACCAGAACTCGGTCGATATTTTCTCTGCAGAAGCAATCCTGTGCTTGACGATAACGGGGAAATTCGCCTGATTGTCGAGCAATTGCACGATGTCACCGAGCGCAAGAGGGCGGAAGAGGCTCTGCGGGAGAGCGAGAAGAAATACAGGGGCTTAATTGAAGGACTGAACGATACTATATATCGCATGACGCTTCCAGATGGAAAATACGAATACTTCAGCTCTTCAGTAGAGGAAGTATTCGGTTATACTAGTGATGAATTTATCAACAATCCGCTTTTTATTGAGAGCATTATACATCCGGACTTTGCTGGATATTTTAAGAAAAGATGGAGGGAACTGTTAGAAGGAAACGTACAGGAAATATATGAGTATAAAATAGTTGACTCAGAAGGAAATGAGCGGTGGATACTGCAGTCCAATAAGGCGATATTCGATGATTCAGGGCGAATTAAGGCCATAGAGGGTTTGTGCCGGAATATCACCGAGCGCAAGAAAGCGGTGGAGGATCTAAGGGAGAGCCTTCAGAGGCTCGAATTTGCACTGCAGGGCGGGAAGTTGGGAATGTGGGATTGGAATCCTCAGGATGACGCTGTCGTCTACAGCGATCTCTGGGCTCAGATGCTGGAGTATCGGCCCGACGAGGTTGAGCCCACCGTGGAATTCTTCAAGCAGCACGTCCACCCCGAGGATCTGGCAGCCGTTCTTGATCGATTGACAGGACATGTCGAGGGGCGACTGCCGGTATATGAGTCCGAGCACCGGATTCGGACCAAGTCCGGCAGGTGGCTGTGGGTTCTGGATCGCGGCAAGATCGCTGAGCGGGATAAGGATGGCCGTCCTGTGCGGGTTACCGGCATCATCGCGGACATCACCGACCGCAAGCGGGCCGAGGAAGCGCTTCGTGAGAGTGAGGGCCGATTTCAAAAAATGCTCGGTGTTGTGCCCGATATGATTTCGATTCACAGCCCTGAAATGGATATCCTGTACAGCAACTGGCAGGGGTTTGCAGCCGTCCCTGCGGCCAAGCGGATCCCAAATACGAAATGCTATAAGACCTATCGCGGTTTCGATAAGATTTGCCCGGACTGCCAAGCTGGAGCCGTCCTGGAATCCCGAAAGCCCATACAAAAAGAAGTCCTCTTGCCCGATGGAACATGGGTTGACCTGCGTGCCATACCGTTCCTGGATGAAGCGAATAATGTCGAGATGTTCATGGAATGGGTGCGGGATATCAGCGATCGCAAACAAGCGGAGGATGAGCGGGAGAAACTCCATGACCAATTGTACCAGGCGCAGAAGATGGAGGCGATCGGGTCACTGGCAGGCGGTGTGGCCCACGACTTGAACAACCTGCTCTCACCCATTCTCGGTTATGGAGAGATGCTGCGTGATGACCTTGACCCCGAAGATATGCGCCGGGAGTCGGTGGACGAGATCATCGGCGCGGGATTGAGGGCACGGGACCTGGTACGACAGCTCCTGGCATTCAGCCGCAAACAGATCCTGGAATTTAAACCTCTGAACCTGAACAAGGTGACGGCCGGCTTGGAAAGGCTATTGAGGTACACAATCCGGGAAGACATCGAAATGGAGTTTGACTTGACACCCGATGCCGGGGTGGTCATGGCGGATATCGGCCAGATCGAGCAGGTGATTATGAACCTGTCGGTAAACGCGGCCGACGCCATGCCTGAGGGCGGCAATCTGACCATTGAAACCCAAAAGGTATATCTGGATGAAGAGTACGCTAATCATCACACAAGCGTTAAACCAGGTGAGTACGTCATGCTGGCGGTGAGCGATTCAGGGGGCGGCATGGATGAGGCGACCCGTGAGAGGATTTTCGATCCGTTTTTCTCCACCAAGGGTGAGAGTGGAACAGGGTTGGGCCTGTCCACAGTTTACGGCATCGTGAAACAACACGGCGGGAACATATGGGTATACTCTGAGCCTGGAAAAGGGT